>CAMCRC010000043.1 GCA_945877175.1 Klebsiella pneumoniae
GGTGCCGCGAGACTGCATCCGGACGAGCATGCTTCCTTCTGATGTTGCGCAGGGGAACCGCTGGCTGCAGGCCACGTGCTTCGCCGTGTCTGAACCCCATGTGGTTCGGTGCTTCCAGTATAAACCACATATGGTTCAACTGCGGCAGCGACTGGCAAGGTTCATCAGAGAGAAGCGGGGCGAGATGCCGCAGCGCGACTTCGCCCGCAAGATTGGCGTGGCCCAGTCCACCATCATGCGCATCGAAAACCTGGATCAGAATGTCACCATCGACACGCTGGAGAGCCTGTGCAAAGTGTTCCATGCCGATGTCGCAGACCTGTTTCCCCGTGTGGACGCCAGCCGTGAGTACAGCGCGCCTCCCGGTGGCCTGTACCGGCCGTCTCGTGTCAGTAGTGTGCCTCTGGTGCATGAAGACGCCCCCGGGCACGACACGGGCACGAGCGGCGCTGACACGCACGGCGCTGACAAGAAGAAATCCCGCTGACACGGCATTCTGCCGCCGCGCTGCCCGCATCCCTTCAGACCGCCAGCCAGGCCACCACGGCGTAGCGCGCCAGTTTGCCCGCCGTCACCAGCAGCACGAATACCCCGAAGCGCACCCGCAGCACGCCCGCGATCAAGGTCAGCGGGTCGCCCACCACCGGCAGCCATGAGAACAGCAGCGTCCACAGGCCATAGCGTTGAAACCCCGCCTGCGCCCGGGCGATCTGAGCGGCGGAGAAGTAGAACCAGCGCCGGTCGGCAAAGCGCAGCAGGCTGCGGCCCAGCCACCAGTTCAGACAGGCACCCAGCACATTGCCCGCCGTGGCCACCAGAACGGGCACGGCTACCGCGAGTGGAGAGGTGGCGTCCTGCAGCAGCAGATACAGCCACGCCTCGGAATAGAAAGGCAGAAAGGTGGCGGCGATGAAGGCGCTCAGGAACAGCAGAAGGTAGTTGTACAGCAGTGTGTCGAACAGCATGGTGCTCCGGCCACGGGGCCTGCAATCCGGAAGTGCCGACTATACCCGCTGGCCGCCCCCGCTGGATATTCTGATTGCAATGCCGGGCTTTGATGGTAAGGTGCGCCCAATTCTTCCATAGAGCCTCCCCCTGTGTTTGCCGATCTTCAGCTTGACCAGCGCCTCCTCAAATCCGTCGACAAGCTGGGCTTCGAGACACCCACTCCCGTGCAGCTGCAGGCCATCCCGCTGGCCTTGCAGGGCCGTGATCTGCTGGTCAATGCGGCCACCGGCAGCGGCAAGACGGCGGCCTTCCTGCTGCCCATTCTGCAGCGCATGATCACGGAGAAAGGCGAGCGCGCAGGCACGCGGGCACTGGTGCTGGTGCCCACACGGGAACTGGCGCGGCAGATCGGCAAGGAATGCGAGAAGCTGGCCAGCTACTGCGGCATCAAGGTGGGCGTAATCACCGGCGGTCAGGAATTCAAGATGCAGCGCGCGCTGCTGCGCCGCGATCCGGAGATCATCATCGCCACGCCGGGCCGCACGCTGGAGCTGGTCAAGGAAGGCAGCACCCTGTTTTCGGCGCTGGAATTCCTGGTGCTGGATGAAGCCGACCGCTTGTTCGAGATGGGCTTCAGCGAAGACGTGCTGGCCATCATCGCCACCTGCAACGAAGCGCGCCAGACCATGCTGCTGTCTGCCACTCTGCCTGCGGGTGTGCGTCGCCTGCTGCAGGTGCTCAGGGCACCGGTGCGCGTGCAGATCAACTCCGCTCGCGAACAGCACGAAGCCATCAAGCAGCAATTCATTCTGGCCGACGACGACAAGCACAAGGAGAAGCTTCTGCTGTGGCTGCTCGAGAACGAGACCTTCGAGCGCGCACTGGTGTTCTGCAATACCCGCGACCAGGCCACGCACCTGTGCGGCGTCATGCGTTATCGCGATCAGCGCGCAGGCTATCTGCACGGTGAGGTGAAGCAGGACGTGCGCAACTCCACCATTACTGCGTTCCGCGAGGGCAAGATCAAGGTGCTGATTGCCAGCGACGTGGCCTCCCGCGGCCTGGATGTGAAGGGCATCGATCTGGTGATCAATTTCGACATGGCCCGCAAGGGCGATGACTATGTGCACCGCATCGGCCGCACCGGCCGCGCCGGCGAGCAGGGTCTGGCGGTCGCCCTGATCGGGCCGACCGAATGGAACCTGAAGGCTTCCATCGAGCGTTATTTGAATGTGCAGTTGGAATCGCGCAAGGTGAAGGAGCTGTCGTCCACTTACAAGGGCCCGAAGAAGCTCAAGAGCTCCGGCAAGGCCGCCAGCACCAGCAAGCGCAAGAAGAAGCCCTGATGAAACTCGTGCATGACAATCTGGCGCTGCAGGCCGTCGAGGCCGGCACCCGGCAATGGCTGGCGGAAGTCGTTGTCGGCCTGAACCTGTGCCCGTTTGCGCGTCGGGAAGTCGATGCCGGCCGCGTGCGCTTCGCCATCACCGCCCACACCGAACCCGAAGCCCTGCTGCTGGAATTTGCCTCGGAACTCAACCGCCTGCAGAACGAACCGCAGATCGCCACGACGCTGCTGGTGTTCGCGCAGGGCGTGCCGGACTTCTTCGACTATCTGGACTTGCTGGACATGACACAGGCCTGGCTGGAAGAGCAGGGCCTGGAAGGGGAGTATCAGCTGGCGAGCTTTCACCCCGACTATCTGTTTGCCGAAAGCGCGGCAGAAGACGCCGCCAATTACACCAATCGTTCTCCCTGGCCCATCATTCATCTGCTGCGTGAGGCCAGCGTGGAGCAGGCGATCGCCTCGCACCCCGACACGGCGCGCATTCCTGAGCGCAATATCCGGCTGGCGCGTGAGAAAGGCATGGCTTACTGGGAGAGCCTGCTGAAGAGTCTGCGGCCCTTGTAGGACCGAGCCCTGATCCCGGGAGCTGGCTCTGCCTGTGGGAGCGGGCCTGCCCCCGGGAGCTGGCTCTGCCTGTGGGAGCGGGCCTGCCCGCGAAGCTTTTCCGCCGCCCCACGGTTGCCCGCAAGGGTGGCTAGTCGTTACACTCGACGCCCTGACCCCCCAACGCCTTGCATGGAACCCGCGCAGCATGAGCACCAACACCGCAGCCCCGCAGTCTTCCTTTGTCCGGCTCATCAGCGGCAAGTCCTTCGGCCTCGCGCAGACCTACTGGACCTTCTATCTGGTGTGGGCAGCGGTCTTTTTCGTGGCGGGCAGTCTGCTGGTGGCAGAGCGTGACTGGATGCCCTATATCGCACTGCTTGCTGTGACCGTGGCCTATACCTTCCTTCTGCTCACTGGCGTGAAGCGCTATTACGTGGGCAGTGACCCGGGCAAGGCCCTGGGGCGCATCGGCATGCTGTTTCTGCTGCTCAACCTGACCAATGCGCTGGTGACCTTCAGTTTCATCTGAGGGGGCATGCAGCTGAGGGCACCTCACTGGTGGGAGCGGGCCTTGCCCGCGAACCTGTTTCATCGTTGTCTATCCGGCTCCGGCTCCGGGTCGCCGTCTGCCCGCTCTGCGGCTGACCCGCACGCCTCCTGCGTGCCCTCGCATCGCAAAGAGCCTCGGTCTCTTTGCTCACTCGGCGCGGGTCTTTCATGCCGCTGATCGGACAGACGGCGACCCGGAGCCTGACCTTGTGCCAACCTCTGGCTACATCTTCTCTGCCTGACCCACATCCTCACATGGCCGCACGAGCTCCGCGTCCCTCCATCCCTGTGTGAGGGAGAAGGCCTCCAGTGAGTGACGACATTGCTTGTGGGAGCGCGCCCTGCGCGCGAACTCTCCTTAAGCGCTGCAAAGGCGCATTCGCTGGCGTTCATCCAGGCCACGGGGTGCGGTCCTCCTGTTCAGCGGCATAAAAGACCGGCGCCGAGTGAGCAAAAAGACCCGAGGCTTTTTGTGACGCGAGGGCACCGCGGAGCGGCGCAGGTCAGCCGCAGAACAGGAGGACGGCACCCCGTGGCCGGGAAGAGTGGGTGTTACTGCGTGTCTTGCAGCGCCGAAGGAGAGTTCGCGGGCAGGGCCCGCTCCCACAGTCAGCAGCCTCCCACAGTCAGTAGATCTCCACAGACTGCCTTCCCCACAGACAGACACCCGCCTGATAGGCTATCCTCACGCTGCGCCGACAACCCGGATATCTGCCCATGATCACTCGCCTGCAAAGCCACTTCTACGCCTACATCAGCAAGATCCGCTGGCTGCAGCGCTGGGGCCTCAAGCGCAACGTCATCAACGAAAACGTGATGGAACACAGCTGGGAAGTGGCCACCATCACCCACGCGCTCGGCGTCATCCGCAACCAGCATTTCGGCGGCAGCATCGATGTGAATGCCGTGGTGGTGGCGGCGCTCTATCACGATTGCGGCGAGGTGATCACCGGCGACATGCCCTCGCCTATCAAGTACCACTCGCCCGCCATCACCCAGGCCTACAAGGCCGTCGAAAAGCAGGCCGAGCAGGAATTGCTGCGCCTGCTGCCTGAATCCCTGCAGCCTTCCTTTCGCGGCGTGCTGCTGCACGAGGAGATCCCCGCCGAACATCTGCAGCTGATCAAGGCCGCCGACACGCTGTGTGCCTACATCAAGTGCAAGTCCGAAGTGCTCGCCGGCAACTTCGAATTCTCGCGGGCCGAGGAAGATGTGAAGGCGCGGCTGGACCGCATCGAGCTGCCCGAGGTGAGGTATTTCCTGGAGACCTTCGTGCCCAGCTACGGCCTCACTCTGGATGAACTGTTGAAGTGAGTCGCCCGTGATCCCTTGTCTCCCCGCTCTGCGAAAGCGCCCGCCACTGGTGTATTGTTTCTGCCTGAGGAATCTGAGGATATTGATGTTATGACTGATCAGGTCGCCAAGACGTTTGCCGAGCTGGTGGAGCTGAACTTCCAGCTCTACAACAGCCTGTTTCTCACCCTGCCGCTGGACGCCGTGGAGCAGACCGGCACACTGCTGCCATTGCTCAGCGAAGCCTGCGCCTGTGGCCTGGAAGAAGGACAGAGCCCGACCGACATCGTGCGCGGCTTCTTCGAGGTGCATCGCCCCCACTTCACGGACGAGGAGCAGAACCAGTTCCTCTTCAAGATCATCCAGTACGTGGAGCGCCAGGTGGTGCTGGTCGATGCGCTGGAAGATGCGTCCTACACCCGCATTCACCGCATCGAGGGCAAGAGTCCGGTGCTCCAGCTGGTGGAACGCGCCCGGGACGAAGATCTGAACGGCAACCTGCAGCAGCTGCTGGAGCACTTCGGCGTGCGTGTGGTATTGACGGCGCACCCTACGCAGTTCTATACCGGCCCGGTGCTGGCCATCATTGCCGACCTGACGGACGCTATTTCGCGCAATCAGATCGGCACCGCCCGTGACCTGCTGCAGCAACTGGGCAACACGCCATTCTTCCAGAAGACCAAGCCCTCGCCCTACGACGAAGCCGTGCTGTTGAGCTGGTATCTGGGCAATATCTTCTACCCAGGCATCGGTGAGATTGTCGATCAGCTGGCAGAGTTCCATCCCGAGCAGGTGGCGATGAACAAGGAGCTCATCACCGTGGGCTTCTGGCCGGGCGGCGATCGTGACGGCAACCCCTTCGTCACCACGGACACCACGCTGAAGGTAGCGGCGAAACTGCGTTACACCATTCTGTCCTGCTATCACCAGAACATCCGCGCCCTGAAACGCCGGTTGAGTTTTCGCGGCACTTACAAGCGCCTGGAGGCACTGGAACTGCAGCTCCACGATGAGCTGAGCGAAGCCGCGGTCGAGACGCCGCTGACACTGGAGTACTTTCTGCATGAGCTGGATGCCATCGAGCAGGTGCTGGTGGCCGAGCATCAGGGGCTGTATCAGGACCTGCTGCGCTCGTTCCGCCGCAAGGTGACGCTGTTCGGCTTCCACTTCGCGAGTCTGGACATCCGCCAGGACAGTCGCATCCTCAGTGCCGCACTGGAGGCCGTCATCGCCCAGCGCCGCGACCTGCTGCCGCCGCACATTCTGCAGATGCCCTGGCAGCAGCAGATCGACTGTCTGCTCAACTGCAAGGGGCATGTGGACAGCGCGAGCCTGGATGATCCGGTGCTGCAAGACACTCTGGCCTCCTTCGGTGTAATTCGCACCGTGCAGCGACTGAACGGGCCACGTGCCTCACATCGCTACATCATCAGCAATTGCCGGGGCGCGTCCGACATCGCCCGCACCTTCGCCCTGTTCAAGCTCTGTGGCTGGGCGGACCTGCCCTTGTCCGTGGACATTGTGCCCCTGTTTGAAACCGTGGACGACCTGCAGCGCGCGGGCGAGACCATGCGCTTCATCTATGCCAACAAGCAGTACAAGGCGCATCTGGCGCAGCGCCGCAACCGTCAGACGGTGATGCTCGGCTTTTCCGACGGCACCAAGGACGGCGGCTATCTGATGGCGAACTGGGCCATCTACCGCGCCAAGGAAGACCTCACGGCTGTGTCCCGCGAAGCCGGCATCGAAGTGATTTTCTTCGACGGTCGCGGCGGGCCGCCCGCACGCGGGGGCGGCGACACCTATCTGTTCTATGCGGCGCTGGGCAAGAGGATCGAGAGCAATCAGATTCAGCTGACCATTCAGGGTCAGACTGTCAGTACCCTGTACGGCATTCGCGCCGCTGCCGTGAACAACATGTCGCAGCTGCTGATCGCTGGCCTGGAGAACAATCTCTTCGATCGTCCGGAGCGCGAGTTCGACGACGAGCAGCGTGCCCTGCTGGAAACGCTGGCACAGTCCAGCTACCGCTCGTACGAAGCGTTCAAGAAGCACCCGCTGTTCCTGCCCTATCTGGAAGAGATGAGCACGCTGAACTATTACGCCATGACCAATATCGGCAGCCGTCCGGCCAAGCGCGGGGGAGCGAAGAAACTGGCGTTCAGCGACCTGCGGGCCATTCCCTTCGTCGGTGCCTGGAGTCAGCTGAAACAGAACGTGCCGGGCTTCTACGGTCTTGGCAGTGCCCTGCAGGAGCAGGAAGAGGCGGGCAATTTCGATGCCTGTGTGCGCCTGTATCAGCGCTCGCGTTTCTTCCGCGCGCTGATTTCCAACAGCATGCAGAGCATGAGCAAGACCAATTTCCAGCTCACGCGTTATATGGAAAAGGACCCGCGCTTCGGCGCGTTCTGGACCATTCTGCACGAGGAGTACGAGCGCAGCCGCGCCATGGTGCTGAAGATTTCGGGACAGGCCATGCTGCTGGAAGACAATCCGCGCAGCCGCATGAGCATCCAGTTGCGCGAGCGCATCGTGTTGCCGCTGCTCACCGTGCAGCAGTATGCGCTGATGCGCATTCAGGAAGCGCGGCAGAGCGACGAGGCTGAGCATCTGGCGGTGTACGAGAAGATGGTCATGCGCTCGCTGTTCGGCAACATCAATGCGAGCCGCAACTCGGCGTGACAGCTTTCTGTGTGAGCGGGCCTGCTTGTAGGAGCGGGCTTGCTTGTAGGAGCGGGCTTGCCCGCGAACAGTTCGATTGCAAGCAAGCTCCCACCCAGTATCACAACAACAATCATCCACAGGCAGGCCGCATGTGAGCGACAACAACAAGAAGTCCATTGAACAGACACCCGTCAGCACGAAGGGCAACAGCCCCCGACGCGTCCTCTTCGCAAGCCTGATCGGCACCACCATCGAGTTCTTCGATTTCTATATCTACGGCACGGCCGCCGTGCTGGTGTTCCCCTTCCTGTTCTTCCCCGGTGACAACGCGGCTACCGCCACCTTGCAGTCGCTGGCTACCTTCGCACTGGCCTTCTTCGCGCGGCCCCTGGGCTCGGCCCTGTTCGGGCACTACGGCGACCGCATCGGCCGCAAGGCCACCCTGGTGGCGGCACTGCTGACGATGGGGCTGTCTACCGTCGCCATCGGTCTGCTGCCCACTTATGCCAGCATCGGCATTCTGGCGCCCGCGCTGCTGGCGCTGTGCCGGTTCGGGCAGGGCATCGGCCTGGGAGGCGAGTGGGGCGGCGCGGTGTTGCTGGCGACCGAGAATGCGCCACCCGGCAAGGAGGCCTGGTATGGCATGTTCCCGCAGCTGGGTGCGCCTATCGGCTTCATCCTGTCGACGCTCGTGTTCGTGGTGCTGACGGCCGTGCTCACTGAAGAGCAGTTCTTCTCCTGGGGCTGGCGCGTGCCCTTCCTGGCCAGTGCGCTGCTGGTGTTCGTGGGGCTCTACGTGCGCTTGCAGATCACCGAGACCCCCGCGTTTCAGGCGGCCATCGACAAGGAAGAACGCGTCAAGGTGCCACTGGTCACGGTCTTTCGCGACCACGGCCGCACACTGCTTCTGGCCACGCTGATGGCGACGACCACCTTCGTGGTGTTCTACCTGATGACGGTGTTTACCCTGAGCTGGGGCACCAGCCAGCTGGGTTTCGCGCGGCAGGAATTTCTGATCATGCAGATCATCGGCGTGCTGTTCTTCGCCGCGATGATTCCAGTGTCAGCCGTGGTGGCCGACAAGGTAGGCCGCATCCCCATGCTGATCTACGCCACCGTGGCCATCATGTTGTTCGGCCTGGTGTTCGGCCCGCTGTTCGCGGCCGGCGGCACGGTGATGGTGACCTTGCTGTTGTGTCTGGGCCTGGCCTGCATGGGCCTGACCTATGGCCCGCTCGGCACGGCGCTGTCGGAACAGTTCCCGACCGCGGTGCGTTACACGGGGGCGTCCATGGCGTTCAATCTGGCAGGGATTCTGGGTGGGTCGCTGGCACCCTATATCGCGACGTGGCTGGCGGTGAACTTCGGCATCGCGGCGGTGGGTTACTACCTGGTGGCGGCTGGCTCACTGACCCTCGGTGCGCTGCTGCTGATCCGCAAGCGCTGAGTAGTGGGATCGGGACTGTGGGGGCTAGACTGTGGGAGCTGGACTGTGGGAGCGGGCCCTGCCCGCGAACAACAGATTCTGCCGGCTGCGCGCCCCCGTGGCCTGCTTCTGCGGCTGACCCGCGGGCGTCCCGCCTGCCCTCGCATCGTCAGGAGCCACGGTCTCCTGACTCACTCGGCGCGGGTCTCTTATGCCGCTGAACGGAGAGGGGGACAGCTGGCGGCTGGCGTGGTGCCAGCGAATTCGCGGGCAGGGCCCGCTCCCACAGACCAGCTCCCTCAGAACTGAATTTACAGGACTGCTGCCAAAGAACTGTTCGCGGGCAAGCCCGCTCCTACAGGCCCGCGGCGGATTTGAGCGCCACCACCCGCAGTTCCACCTCGCCCCGGTCGGACGACAGGTAGATCGCATCGTCCTGAATGGTGCAGGTCAGCGCCATGTTGCGGTCGCACAGATCTCCCAGCGCCGTGCTCGATACCGTGTCGATCGAGATCACCGACAGCTTGTCGAAACGCTCCAGGGTTTCCGCAGACTTCGCCCACCACGGCCCCGCGTTGCGCGGCTGATAGGTGTAGATGTACACCGCGTCGGCGCGGCCGCAGGCCTTGCGGATGCGTTTATCGTCGGGCTGGCCCAGGTCCACCCACACCGTGATGTGGTCCGTCAGGTCCTTGTCCCAGATGTCCGGTTCGTCCTCCGTGCTGATGCCGCGCGTGAAGGCCAGGCGCTCGCTGGCGTGCAGGGCGAAGGCCACCACGCGCACCATCATGCGTTCTTCTGTCTCGGACGGATGCTGCGCCAGCGTGAGCGAATGGGTCTCGTAGTAGTGCCGGTTCATGTCGGAGATCTGCAGCTCCGCCTTCAGCACCGTGGATTTCATCGCCATGTCGGTTCAGCCCTGCGTCTTGCGATTGTCGAGGCTGAACGGGCCGGCACCCAGACCGGCGATGGCCAGCAGGCCCGCCATGATGCCCATGTTCTTGACGAAGTTCTGGGTCTCGTGGCCGCGCTGCAGTGCGTCGGTGACGTCCCAGAAATCATGCATGACGATGCTGATGACCAGGGTCAGACCTGCCAGCAGAAACGCGGCGATTTTCGTCTGGTATCCCACCAGCACGGCCAGCCCGCCGCCCAGTTGCAGCAGGATGGTCAGGCCGAGAAGCACGGGAATCATGACCATGCCCTTGGATGCCATGTATTCCGAGGTGCCCTGCATGTCGGTAATCTTGAGGATTGCACCCGGCAGGATGAAATACAGGCCCAGGATGATGCGGCCGGCGAGCGGGCAGAGCGATTCGAGTCTGGAGAGCATTGGGGAGTCCTTGGTTTTGGTGAAGGGGGAGCAACGACGCTTTATAGCACGCCGCCGCAGGCTTACCACATGAGGTCGTCGGGCACCTTGTAGTCGGCGTAGGGGTCATCCTCGACACTGCCATCGGCGGCCTTCTGCTGTTCGTTGCAGACAATCACCACGGCCGGGTCACGCAGCTGGATTTTCAGCGCGGCGGCCTGGGGCACGATCTCGTAACGCTCGTCCAGCGTGACGATGGCCAGACGGCCGTTGCTCAGGTGTTCGAGAGTCGCGCGGTCGACGTGCAGCGTCTTGATCTTCTTGTCGTCCACGAAGTTGTAGGCGATGTCGCCGGTGTTTTTCGGCTGGCGGTTCATGGTGATGATCTGGCGGATCTGCGCGGCCACTGCCTTGAGTTCAGCGGCCTTGTTCTGCTCGCGGGCCAGGGCGCGGTCGCGGTCGGCTTTCTCGGCCAGCGCCAGACGGGCAGCCTCTTTCGCCTCGTCGACGACGCCTGCCTTGCTGTGCTGCTGTACCCGCACCTGCTTGCGCTTCTCGCTGTTGCTCTTCTTGAGCTGCTTTTCCTTGACCAGGCCGGCCTTGAGTAATTGTTCCTGCAGAGAGATTGCCACGGAGTGCCTCGTTCTATTCAGCGTGATGCAAGGGCGGGCAGGTTACCGTGGCGCAGACGGGTCTGCCAGTGCTTTGTGGGAGCGGGCCTGGTGGGAGCGGGCTTAGTGGGAGCGGGCTCGCCCGCGAACTGTTCGCTTGCAAGCAAGCTCCTACAGACAGAGCAAGCTCCTACAGACAGAGCAAGCTCCCACAGCCAGCTAGCGCCGCGCCGGGCGGCTGAAGCGAAAGCCGTAGCTGACATCACTCGTGGCTGCTGCCGCGCCGTTGTCGTGGCGGGGCGCATAGCGCAACGCGGTGATCGCCTCGGTCACAGCAGCGGCAAGTTCCGCCTCAGTGCCATCGGGCACGCGCACATTCTGCACGAAACCTTCGGCATCCACGTCGAAGCGCAGGGCCACCTCGCCACTCTCCCACAACGGGCTGGCCAGCTCGGGCCGGTAGATCAGCGTGGGCGCGGTGCTGTTCGCACCGAGGTTCTGGACATGGGGCGTAGCTTCGGCCCGCTGACCCAGGCGCTCATGCGCCTCCACCAGGGCCATCAGGCTGTTGACCGAAAGCTGGCGCGCTTCCGGAAAACGGTCGAACACCGCCAGGGATGCCTGCAGGGCGGGCACTGCCTCGGCGTAATCTTCCTGCTGGATATGGTAACGGCCGATCCAGAAGTTGGCCGTTGCCAGCCGTACCCGGGCTATATCACTGTCGATGGCCTCAAGCTTGTCGCGGGCCGTGGTGAAGTGTTCGATGGCTTCACGCGGACGGTCCAGACTGAAGGCCGTGGTGCCCAGCTGGATGGCGATGATGGCGGTCAGGAAAGCGTCGGGCTCCGGCTGGCCTTCTGCAATCTCCAGGGCCCGGGCATAGTGACCGCGGGCGTCGGAAAACGCGCTGTGGGCCGTGGCGGAATCTCCCAGCGCCATCAGCGGGTCCACCAGTTCCAGGGCCTCGTCGCCGTGCAGGTTCTCGGAGATCTCGAGTGCCTGTCCCAGCACGCGGGCGGCGGCGTCGCCGTCAGCCAGCACATTGCCGTAGTTCATGGCCAGTGCGGCGGTGGTGGCGTGGGCGTCCCCCAGCACTTCGAGTGCAAGCTCGAAAGCCTCGCGGGCCGGCGCCTCGGCCTGAGCTCGCATCTGCGGCCCCTGGGCGATCAGTTCCTGATACTGGCGATAGGCCGCATTCATGGCCGCGCGCTTCTCTTCATCAGTCTGGGCGATGGCGAACGTTGAAAGGGAACAGGCAAGCAGGCAGGCAAGGGCGGTAGTTCGGCGCATGGGGTGGTCCTTTGGGTCAAGACTCTGGTAGTTGTGGGGCTGGCGATGCCAGCACTGAAGGCAGTATACCGGCGCTCTTTTTTTGTTCAACGCCCGCCCGCGCTCCTTTTGCCTTGACCGCAGGCACAGTCGTCGACTCCTGTCGTCAGGAGAGACAAGCACTGCGCCGTTCGCTTACACTGCCCCCAGTTTTTGCGCCGCCATCCGACAATAACAACAACGAGGTTTCCATGACCAGATCACGCTTTGCCGGCCTGATGGCCGCGCTCAGTCTCAGTGCCATTGGCAGCGTCGCCTGCGCCGCCGAATTGTCCCTTGTCCGTTACGGCCCTGCAGGACAGGAGAAGCCGGGGCTGGTGGATGCTCAGGGTCAGCTGCACGACCTGTCTGCACACATCACCGACATCACCCCCGACGTGCTGTCCGACGAGTCCCTGGAAGCCATCGCCGCCATCCCGCTGGCCGACCTGCCTCTGGTGCAGGGCAGCCCGCGTTTAGGTGTTCCGCTGACCGGCATCGGCAAGATCATCGCCGTGGGCTTCAACTACGTGAACCACGCTGCCGAGATGCAGGTGGAGCTGCCCGTCGAGCCGCTGATCTTCATGAAAGCGACCTCGGCGCTGACCGGTCCGTTCGATGACGTGATCCAGCCGCGCAATGGTTTCAAGCTGGACTACGAGTCCGAGCTGGTGATCGTTATCGGCAAACGCGCCCAGTATGTGGCCGAGGCCGATGTGTTCCAGTACATCGCCGGCTACACCGTGGGTCACGATGTGTCCGAGCGCGCCTTTCAGCGCGAGCGCGGCGGTCAGTTCACCAAGGGCAAGAGCGCCGACACGTTTGCCCCCGTCGGCCCCTTGCTGGTCACGCGGGACAGCATTGAAGACGTGCAGAATCTGTCCGTGTGGTCCGAGGTGAACGGCGAGATGCGCCAGCAGGGCAACACAGCAGACATGGTGTTCGGCGTGGCGAAGATCGTCAGCCACCTGAGTGAGTTCATGACCCTGTACCCCGGCGACATCATCTTCACGGGAACGCCTGCCGGTGTCGGTGATGGCATGGTGCCACCGGTGTATCTGAAGCCGGGTGATGTGGTGCGTCTGGGCATCGAAGGGCTTGATGAGCAGCGCCAGACCATCGTGGCGCCGCTCTGAAGGCAGAACAAGGCCCGGTCAGGAATGGCTGGGGCATTACAAAAAGTCACACAAAGCGGCGCGGCACATGTTCTGGCGGAAGGCAATCCTGTGCATACTCGCCCACAGCTGTAACCCACAATGTCACAATTATCGAGCGTTGCATCCTTGCGGCGCCAATCGAAAGACAAAGGCCCGGAGTTTTCCTATGAGTTTTCGTTCCATCCGCACGGGGCTTCGAGCCCTGCGAACACGCACCCCTGTCATGACCCTTGCCGCCGCAGCGCTGCTGCTGGCTGCCTCTACCGCCTCGGCACAAGATGCTGCCGCGGCAGGCGAATCGACAGTGCGCTATACCGCCGACTTCTTCGCCCAGTACGAACCCTATTCCGTGAATGACATGCTGAACCGCATCCCGGGCATCAACCTGGCGATGGGCGGTGGCGGCAACAACGGCGGCCCAGGCAGTTCCGGTGGCGCCGATCGTCGCGGTCTTGGTGCTGGTGGCGATCAGATCCTGATCAACGGCCGCCGCATCGCCGGCAAGGAAAACGAGGGCAATGCCCAGCTGGCCCGTATCCCGGCCAATCAGGTGCAGTACATCGAGATCATCCGCGGCACCTCTGGCGATCTGGATGTGCGCGGCGGCGCGCAGGTCATCAACATCGTGCTGCTGGAAGCGGAAACCCGGTCCAGCATCGCGGCCGAAGTGAACATGGACCATTACTTCGACGGCACTCTGGACCCGGGCGGCTCCATTTCCTGGACCGGCCAGAGCGGCGCCCTGAGTTACCTGCTCAGCGCCTCTGCCGAACCGCGCTATGAATTCCGCGACGGCAACGAGACCAGCATTCTGCCCGACGGTCGCCCGAATGACATCGTCGAGCGTCTGGAGTACCGCGATCAGACCACCAAGGTCATCACGTCCAACGTCGGCTACGATCTCACGCTGAACGACCACGTGAACTTCAACGTGCAGCTGACTGAGGCTGATCCGCCCGCCTCCGCTCAGCGCAACATCGTCGATTACACCACCCGTCCTAACCCGGTGGTGGATACCGAGTACGACCGCATCCCGGCGACCAATGACACCTGGGAAATCGGTGGCGACTACGAGCACACCTTCGCCAGCGGCAGCCGTTTCAAGACGCTGTTCATCGTCAACGAGAACGATGTGCAAAGCACCCGTCAGGCCTATGACATCGTGGGCGGCGCGGCCACCAAGTTCCTGTACCTGGCCAACCAGGCGGTGAACAAGGAACGCATCATCCGCTCCACGTACTCTTTCGACCTGAATGACGCGCACTCCCTGGAATTCGGTGTCGAACGTGCCCAGACCATTCTGGATGCGCAGCTGCAACTGGGTGTGAAGCGAGCCGGTGTGACGTCTGCGGCCTTCGGCGGTCTGGTGCCCAGCACCAACACCGATGCCCTCGTGGAAGAGATGCGCTACGAGTATTTCGTGGTGAACAACTGGCAGATCAACGAGCGGATGTCTCTGGAAAGTACCTTGCTGTTCGAATCCTCCACCATCGAGCAGACCGGTGACGTGCGCAACAAGCGCGACTTCGACTTCGTGCGTCCCAAGATCGACTACCGCTTCGATATCACGCCATCCATCCAGTTCCGCGCCTCGGTCGAGAAAGACGTGGCACAACTGAGCTTTGGCGACTTCACCGCCAGCGTGGCCGGCGGCGACGACGACCAGAATGCCCTGGCAGGCAACCCGCAGCTGGCGCAGGAACAGTCCCTGCGTTATGAGGCGAACCTGGAATACCGTCTGCCCAACGACGCCGGCGTACTGAGTACCCGCGTGTTCTACCACGACCTCACCGACGTGATCGACAAGATCGACGTGTCCACCCGCACCACCATTCAGTCAGCCAACGGCAACATCGGCGACGGCGAGCGTTACGGCGCGAACCTGGATGCCAGTCTGCGTCTGGGCTTTATCGGTGCGCCGCAGATGCTGCTGACCTCCGGCGTGCAGCTGGAAGATTCCAGCGTGACCGATCCGTTCCTGGGCATTGACCGCCGTCTGCGTCAGGCAGGCCGTGGCAGCTTCCGTCTGGGCTTCCGTCATGACATTCCCGAGCGCACCCTGAACTATGGTTTCAACTACAACCATGGCTTCCTGGGCAATCGCAAGGCGTATGACATCGACAAGATCGAGGACTACAACAGCGGCGACTTCCTGACCTTGTTTGCCGAGACGGTCGGTTTTGCAGGTCTGACTTACCGCTTCGAGGCGATGAATGCCCTGGAAGGCGAGCGTTGCCGCGAACGCTATCGCTATGTCGGTGGCACCATTGCCACGGGCAAACTGGCTGAGATCGAAGACTCCTGCAGCAACACGGGCCTGAAGCTGGCGCTGAAGATCCGCGGCACGTTCTGACCTGCCCTGTAGGAGCGGGCTTGCCCGCGAACAGATTTGCTATGAGAAAGCAGACTGTTCGCGGGCAAGCCCGCTCCTACAGGTATTTCCACCGATCCAACGGCGACGTCTGCCGGATGTTCCCCTCACTGTTCTTGCAAGGATCCCTCCATGGCCGAGATCGGCAGCTTCAACACCCTGATTGTCATCAAGCAGGTTGCCTTCGGCATTTTTCTGGATGGCGGTGCGCTTGGCGAGATACTTCTGCCCCGCCTGGAGGTGCCCGCCGGCACAGAGATCGGCAGCGCACTGGAGGTGTTTCTCTATCATGATTCCGAAGACCGGCCCATTGCCACCACCCGCACGCCCCGGGCCCAGGTGGGGCAGTGCGTGTCGCTGCGCTGCGTGCAGATCAATCATGCCGGTGGCTTTCTGGACTGGGGGCTGCCCAAGGACTTGCTCGTGCCCTTCGGCGAGCAGCGTGTGCCCATGCGGGAAGAGAGCGCCTATGTGGTCTACGTCTATCTGGACAAGCCCAGCGGTCGCGTGGCCGCCTCGACGAAGCTCGACAACTGGCTCAATGAGGACGGGAGCGGCTTCGCACCCATGCAGCCGGTAAACCTGCTGATCTGGGCACGCACCGACATGGGCTGGAAGGCGGTGATCGACGGCACCCATCTGGGCCTGATCTTCAAGACGGAGGTGCTGCAGCCGCTGCGCATCGGCCAGAAGATCAAGGGCTTCGTGCGCCGCGTGCGCGAGGACGGCCGCGTGGATCTGTGCCTGCAACTGCAGGGACAGGAAGTGCGCGACGAGCTGGCCGACAAGATCATGGCGCAGCTGGCTGCCAACAATGGCAGGTCCACCCTGTGCGACCACAGCACCCCGGAAGACATTCACGCTGTTTACAAAGTGAGCAAAGGCAATTACAAGAAGGCCATCGGCGGCCTGCTCAAGAAGGGCCTGATCGTGGTGCATCCCGATCACATCGCGCTGGCGCCGCCTTCGCCCTGGAACAGAGTGGGCAAGGCAGGTGGGAGCGGGCCAGGTGGGAGCGGGCTTGGTGGGAGCGGGCTTGCCCGCGAATAAGGCGAGTTCGCTTGCCAGCAAGCTCCCACAACAGAGCAAGCTCCCACAACAGGTCAAGCACCCACAACAGAATAAGCTCCCACAACAGAGCAAGCTCCCACAACAGAACACACTCCCACCATTCAAACACTCAGGAGACACCCTCAATTGCCCCACGAAGATCTCATTCCCCTGGATTTCGACGACTGCTGCAACCAGATGCTGGAGTTCGGCTACGAGGTATCCCCCTCCGAGCTGCACGGCCTGCTCTCGGGTGTCGTCAGCACCGGCTTGAAAATTCGCCCGGACAGCATCATCACTCTCGTCCTGAAGCACGTGGATGCCGAGGCCTGCTCCGAGCGCAACCGCACGACGATTCTGACCATGTACGATTTCATCGAACGCGAGATGTTCAGCAGCGACTCCAGCTATACCCTGTTCCTGCCTGATGACGAACTGGATATGTCCCAGCGGCTGCGTTGTCTTGCAGCCTGGTGTCAGGGCTTTCTGGTAGGCTTCGGTACAGCCAGTGCCCAGAAGGCCATCAGCCAGTTCAGCCCGGAGACGGAAGAGGCACTGAAGGACATCGTCAACATCGCCAATCTGTCAGAGGATTCCGACACCGAGGAAGACGAGGTGAACGAGACCTCCTACGCCGAACTGGTGGAGTACCTGAAGGTGGCCGTGCTGCTGATGAGCAGTGAATTGTTGCAGAGCACCCGCCGCGACGGATGAATCCCAAGGAGCCCAGCCTGATGAGACCCGCTTCACCCGCGCCCGCCCGCCCTTTTCGCAGAACTCTGAGTGCGCTGACCTTGAGCGCGGCACTGGCCGGCCTGTGGGTGCCGAGCGTGGGGCTGGCGCAGGGGGCATTCGAGGTGACCGACGCCTCGCTGCGCGAGTTGCAGATGGCGCTCACGGCCGGGCGCACCACCTCTGTGGGGCTTGTAGACGCTTATCTGGCGCGCATCGACGCCTACGACGATCAGGGCCCCGCGCTCAACGCCCTGCTCGCGCTGAACCCCGCTGCACGGGAACAGGCGGCGGCACTGGATGCCGAGCGCCGCCGCTCCGGCCCGCGCAGCCCGCTGCACGGCATTCCCATACTCCTGAAAGACAATTACGCCACCACCGACCTGCCGACCACTGGTGCCTCCCGGGCGCTGGCCGGCTTTATGCCCAGTGCCAATGCCACCCAGGTGCAGCGCCTGCTTGATGCCGGTGCCATCGTGCTGGGCAAGACCAATCTGCACGAGTTTGCCTACGGCATCACCACCATCAGTTCCCTCGGTGGGCAGACTCGCAATCCCTACGATGTGACGCGAATTCCCGGCGGCTCCAGCGGCGGCACGGCAGCCGGCATTGCAGCAAGCTTCGCGGCCGTCGGCATGGGCTCGGACACCTGCGGCTCCATCCGCATTCCCGCTGCCTTCAACAATCTTGTGGGGCTGCGGCCGACCAAAGGGCTGTCGAGCATCCACGGCATCATGCCACTGTCCACCACACAGGATGTGGCGGGGCCCCTGGCACGGTCCATGGAAGATCTCGCGGTGGTGCTGGACATCGTGTCGGGCTATGACCCTCTGGATGCCGCCACACAGGTCATGCGCGACCGGGCGCCACCCGCGTTCTGGAACACCCTGCACACAGCGTCCTTCGCTGGCGTGCGCATCGGCCGGTTGAGCAATTACTACGAGAGCGCCGAGCCAGAGGTGCGCGCAGCGCTGGATGCCGCGCTGACGCAGATGCAGGCGCTGGGTGCCGAAGTTGTGGACGTCAGCATTCCAGAATTGAGCGACCTGCTGTCCCGCTCGGGCGTCATCAGTCACGAGTTCGAGACAGACCTCAATGCCTGGATCGCCGCGTTCGGAGATGGCTCAGAGGGGCTGCAAACGCTGGAGGCCATCGTCGCCAGCGGCCAGTTTCACGAGGCGGTCGAGGGCGTGCTGACCCGCAGCGCGGCGGCCGAACAGGACCCGGTGCGCTATCAGGCTGCGCTGGCTGCCCGTGACGAGTTGCGCACCGCCGTTGCCGCCGCCATGGAGGCGGCTCAGGTGGAAATGCTGGCCTATCCGCCAGCGGGGGCACTGCCTGTCACAATAGGTGAAGCCCAGCCGGGCAATAATTGCAGCATGAGTGCCAACTCCGGGCTTCCAGCCTTGTCGGTGCCGGCGGGGTTCAGCGCAGAGGGGCTGCCGGTTGGCATCGAACTGCTGGGTGCGGAGTTCGCCGACGAGCGCCTGGTGGCCCTGGGCCATGCCTGGGAGAAGGCTGCCAGGCTGCGCCGCGCGCCGGCGGCAACGCCCCCGCTGGCCGGTAATCCCGTCGCCAGCGCCAACACTTTGATTGACAACGTCAACGCCAGACATGAGGACAGACAATGAGCAGTTGGGACAACGCCTTCACCGGCAAACCGAAGACCGGCATGGTCGGCTCGCACAGTTTCGGCGGCGCAGGCAGTTTCTTCCGAACACCTTACTCCCGCGACCTCAGCAATGTGGATGTGGCCGTCAGCGGTGTGCCGCTGGATATTGCCACCACCAACCGCTCCGGCGCCCGGCTGGGTCCGCGCGCCATTCGCAATGCGTCGCTGTCCCTCGCATGGGAGCGTCCGTGGCCGTGGAAGAAGGACCCGTTCAGCGAGATGGCTGTGATCGACTATGGCGACTGCGAGAACAACAGCGGTGGCGGCCTGCTGAGCGTGGCGCACATCGAAGCGCACGTGCACGGCATTCTGGAAGCTGGCGCGGCGTCACTGCTGCTGGGCGGCGATCACTTCATCACCTATCCGAGCCTGTGTGCCCACGCCAGGTTTCACGGACCCCTCAGTCTGATCCACTTCGATGCGCACACCGACACCTGGCCTTCTTCCGGCAGTGGCATCAACCACGGCACCATGTTCTACAAGGCCGCCAAAGAGGGCATCGTGCGCCCTGAATCGTCGGTGCAGATTGGTATCCGCACCACCAATGACGAGACCCTGGGGTATCAGATTCTCTCGGCCACCGACGTGCACCGTCAGGGCACCGAGGCCATCGTGCGCCAGATACGGGAACGCGTGGGCAAGAATCCGGTGTACCTGACCTTCGACATCGACTGTCTCGACCCTGCTTATGCGCCGGGTACGGGCACGCCGGTGCCCGGCGGGCTGACGTCTTTCCAGGCGCTGGATATCATCCGCGGCCTGGTGGGCATCAACCTGGTAGGCATGGATGTGGTGGAAGTGGCACCGGCGTACGATCATGCGGAGATCACGGCACTGGCAGGTGCCCAGATCGCCATCGAAATGCTGTGTCTGTACGCGGAATCCCGCTGACGGTCTTCACGCCCCGGCTGTCTTGGCCCGGGCCCAACGGGAGTGTGCTGTGAACGAATTGCCAATACTGGAACGAACCCCCTGGAGCGCCGCCGATGCGGAAGAGCTCTATGCTGTCAAAACCTGGAGCGCCGGGTTTTTCGGCGTCAATGAAAAAGGACACGTCAGCGTGCATCCGATACCCGGCTCCGACCTGGAAATCGATGTCACGCAAGTGATCGATGCCGCCGTGCAGGAGGGCTGCAGCTTTCCGCTGATCGTGCGCTTTCAGGACATCATCAGCGCCCGCGTGCGCCGTCTTAACCTGACCTTCCGCGACGCCATCGCTGAAGCCGGCTATCAGGGCGAATACCGCAGCATCTATCCCATCAAGGTGAACCAGCTGCACGAAGTGGTGGCCGAAGTCATGGAAGCCGGCAAGCCCTTCAACCTGGGGCTGGAATGCGGATCGCGCGCGGAACTCATGGCGGCGCTGGCCCTGATCAGTGACGACACGCTGCTGCTGTGCAATGGCGTGAAGGATCACTCGATGCTGACACTGATGCTCAACGCGCAGCAACTGGGCCAGCAGGTGTTGCCCGTCATCGAGAAGTACACCGAGTTCGAGCAATTGCTGGTGCTGGCCGATCAGCGCGGCCTGACGGGCGACAAGGCGCCGCGCCTCGGCGTGCGCGTCAAGCTCTCGACCCGTGGCTCGGGCCGCTGGTTCGAGTCGGGTGGCTCTGGCTCGAAGTTCGGCCTCACGGTGCCCGAGCTGGTGAAACTGGTGCGGGAGCTGGAGAGTCGCGGCATGGGCGACAAGCTCGAACTTCTGCATTTCCACCTGGGCAGCCAGATCAGCGACACCCAGGTGCTGCGCTCCGCCGTGCGCGAGATCGCCCAGTTCTATGCCGACCTGCAGGAGCGCGGCGTGCCGGTGAAGTTTCTGGATGTGGGCGGCGGCCTGGGCGTGAACTACGGCGGCAGCTACGGCGGTGAGTACGAGGAAGTGGAATCCTCCATCAATTACGGCCTGAAGGAATATGCGAACGTCATCGTGTTTGCCGTGAAGGAGATCTGCGACGAGCGCCGCGTGCCCATGCCCACCCTGCTGTCAGAAAGCGGCCGTGCCCTGACCGCCCATCACTCCATGCTGGTGATGCCCGTGATCGGTGTGCACCGGCCCGACGCGCCATCTCTTGGAGAGATGCCCGAGGATGTGTCTCAGGTGGTCAGGCGCATGCAGGCGGCACACAAGGAAGCCTGTGCTGCGCAATCCCGTGGCCTGCTGACCGAGGTCATCCACGATGCGCAGGAGGCGCGGCTGGAAGCGGAGCAACTGGCCCGGCTGGGGTATCTGAACATCGAACAACTGGCCATTGCCGAGAGTCTGTACTGGAAGACTGCCCGCGAAGTGCTGCAACGCTTCACGGCGCTGGACTTAGAGCCACGGCCCGCCGAGCAGCTGGAGCTGGAGAAGCAGCTCACCGATCTGTACCTGTGCGACTTCTCGGTGTTTCAGTCCATTCTCGACCACTGGGCCATCGGCCAGGTGTTCCCGGTGATGCCGCTGGACCGGCTGGACGAAGAGCCAGTGCGGCGCGGCCAGATTGTCGATCTGACCTGCGACTCCGACGGCAAGATCGCGCAGTACGTCAGCGCCAATGCCAACAAGAGCTGGCTGCCGCTGCACGACTACCGACAGGGCGAGCCCTATTATCTGGGCGTTTTTCTGGTGGGGGCCTATCAGGAGATTCTGGGCGATGCGCACAATCTGCTGGGCCGGGTGGGCGAGGCCCATGTGTACGCCAGCGCCGACGAGCCGGGCAATTTCTGGATTGAAGAAACCATCAAGGCCATCAGCATCAAGGACATGTTGTCCACCGTGCAGTATTTCCCCAGCGATCTGGACCGGCGCATGACCGAGCTGATCCGCCGCAAGATCGAGACCGGCGTGGTGAAACCCGCCGAAGGCATGCGTATTCTGAACAACTACACCAAACGCCTGGAAGACTCGACCTACTGCGACACTGACATCGTGCGCTGAGGCGCACGACCCCGGAGGCTTCGTGAACGGATTGCGAGAATGGCTGCGAGCGCGCCTGGGTATCGGGGCCCGGCTGGTGGCTCCGGATGACGCTCCGGTGGACCCGGAGCGCGACGCCACCAGCAAGCACTGGGGCGAACGTGCCAGAGAGTTGGAGACTGAGCACCGGCCAACGGCGTGGACAGACTCGCCGCTGGTGAACCGGCTCTACATTCACCCCCTGGTGTCGGGCACTGCGGACACGGGCTGGCTGAGCTATGTGGCCCGCCAGCATTTTCCAAAGCCCGTCGGGCTGGCGCTGAGCCTTGGTTGTGGTGGCGGCGGGCTGGAGCGCCACGGCTTCGACCTGAAGATTGCGCGGGAATTCCACGGCCTGGATGTGGCGCAGGACGCCATTGCCATGGCGCAGGAGCTGGCCCGCCACCCGCGCAAGCGTCGCATCCGCTACGAGGTGGCCGACCTCAATACCCTGGTGTTGCCCGAGAACCGTTTCAACACTGTGTTCGCGTCGCAGTCGGTGCACCACATCACCGCGCTGGAACACTACCTGGACCAGGTGCGCCGCACGCTGAAGCCCGGCGGCCTGTTCATCTTCAATGAATTCGTGGGCGCCACGCAGTTCCAGTGGCCCGACGCGCAGCTGGCGCACGCCAATGCCATGCTGGCGCGCATTCCGGAACGCTATCGCGACAGCATTCGCGGCCACGGCCTGAAAACCCACATCGAACGCCCCACGCTGGAATTGATGAATCAGATCGACCCCACCGAAGCCATCCGCTCGGCCGACATTCTGGCCGAGGTGGATGCGCGGTTTGAACTGGTGGAGGCGCGGGACTTCGGAGG
>CAMCRC010000044.1 GCA_945877175.1 Klebsiella pneumoniae
CCCAGCGGCCGATGGAATCTCCCATCCAGGGTGACATCACCGCGGGCAGTGGCTCAGAGTCGATGCGGATGATACGCGCATCGTGCACCATCTCCACCAGTATCATCACATACCCCGGTGACTGCACGATCTGATAGTGATTGTTGTAAAGAATGGGGAGCATGGGTGGGCCGGAGCTGGAGCCGAAGGACAGCAGGCAGCGCTCGGCAAGTGACCGCGACTCCGGGCCACGGAACGGTTCACGGGCACGCTCTTCTGCAGCGGCGGCCAGGCGGGCTTGTGCGGCAGGCGTCAGCGCGGGAATGCGGCCATCGGGCGGGTCCACAACCAGGGACGTGCGCCGCTCGCCGTTGTAAATGGCCACCTTGGTGCCGTCATCAAACCAGAAGGCGTTGTAGCTGTCCTCAAGATCGATCTGGTCTTTGGTGGGAGGCGGGCGGTTCGGGTCACTTGGCAGGTCAGCCTCGGCGGTGGCGGCAGCAACGGCAAGTTCCATGGCCATCTGTTCTTCCTGCGTCAGAAACTGCCTGTCAGCCAGCTCCGGCGGACGCTCCAGTGGCGTGATGGTGTTGTTCGTCCACATGCCCTGCAGGCTGGGATGACCATCGGCCGTGCGGGGTGCGCGGTAGTTGTCAGTCTGGGCAATGCCGGGCGAACTGGCCAGAAGCGCCAGGCTCAGCAAGGTTGGCGAAACACGTACAGATCGTGCGAGAGCGGAAAGACAGTTCTTCATTGTTATTCTCCGGGTCTTTGCCAGGGTGCGCGAACTAGCAGGCCGAGAGTAGCAAAGACTTTGGCGCACCGGTAGAGGGCGTCGGAGGGACAGAGGGCGTGGCGGGGCGTGTCGGCACACCCCATACGTTTGTGAGGGGACCCAGGTAGCCAGCGCCGCAGGCGCGGTTTACCATGCGCGCTCGTACCCGCCATGCAGGAACTTCCTCAATGAACTATCTTCCGTGCGTCGAAATGCTCGTGCCTCCCGCTGGCGAACCGGCATCCAGTATTATCTGGCTGCACGGTCTCGGTGCCGATGGCCATGACTTCGCCGGCATTGTGCCCGAGCTGCGACTGCCCGCCGATCTGCCCGTGCGCTTCGTGTTTCCCCATGCCCCCTCGATTCCCGTGACGATCAACAACGGTTACGTGATGCCAGCCTGGTACGACATTCTTGAAATGAGCATCGACCGCCGTGTAGACGCGGCGCAGCTGACGCGCTCGGCAGAAGCGGTGCACGCACTGATTGAGCGCGAAGTGGCGCGCGGCATCGACAGTCGCCGCATCATACTGGCGGGGTTTTCCCAGGGCGGGGCGGTGATCCTGCATGCCGCGCTGACCTGCAAGAGGCCGTTGGGAGGCGCCTTGTCGCTGTCGAGCTATTTCCCGACGGCAGACCTGCTGGCACAGGCGCCGGAAAATGCAGCGCTGCCGGTGATGATCTGTCACGGCAGTTATGACCAGGTGGTGCCTGATGCGCTGGGTCGAAAGGCCGACGCCGCACTCAAGAATTTGGGACACCCCACAGTCTGGCACAGCTACCCAATGGAGCATTCCCTGTGCCTGGAAGAAGTGCGCGACATCTCCGCCTGGTTCCAGAGGGTTCTTGCCTGAGTCAGCCTGTCTCAAGACCGATACCGCGGGCCATCAGAAATGCCAGCACGGGAATGACGGCCAGCAGAATGAGCTCTGCACGCAGAACCCGGATGACGCTGGCAGGCACGTCAATGGTTTCGTCTGCACGCTTGCGATGACGCAACAGAAACACCGTCGGATAGATCGACAGCAGCCCTACCAGCACAAACAGCGTCAGTTTTGCGTGGAACACGGGATTGCCTGTGTAGAACTCCGCCGGTTTCGCCCCTGCCAGCCACAGACCCAGGCCACAGGCCAGGACCACGCCCGCACTGATGCCATAGGCGGCATCCACTTTCAAGAGATTGCGCAGGTCCTCGCGGCTGATCTGGCGAGCGATTGCCATGTTCTCGATGATCAGAGAGCCTGCCAGCACGAAGACGGCGAACAGGTGCAGGTAGCGGACAAGCAGATCCATGGCGAACCTCGCAGAAGAGTCAGCGTTGCGTGAAGGAAACCTTGTGACGGGTCAGAATTTCGGCCAGACGCCCGCTGCGCAATGCCCCTGCCATGTCGGTATATCCTCCGATGGCCTCGGCACCGATGAACAGTTGCGGCAGTGTGCTGCTGTGAGTCAGTTCTTCCAGACGCACACGCACGGAGCGGTTCAGCCCAGGCTCCAGAAACTCGCCGCGATCCAGTTCGTAGATGGTGCAGGCAATCTGCAAATGCTCCAGCATCTGCTTGGCCGAGCGGCAGAAGGAGCACCAGCTGAGGGAAAACAGAACAACCGGCTGCACCGTATCGGCGAGCACGGCGTCTACGGAAAACACGCGCGGGGGAGTGAGGTCTGACATGGAGATACCTGGTAAAAGACTTGTTCGGGATTGTGGCACAAGGCACGCGCATATTCCCGCGCTTCGAAACGTCGCGTGCCTTTGCCGTACGAATTCCTGTGCTAAAGTGCCGCCTCGAACGACTTCATCCACAATAAATACCGGAGTACACCATGATTGGCTACGTAACACTCGGCACCAATGACCTGGCGCGTGCCGGCGCATTCTACGATGCGCTGCTTGCAGAACTGAACGCCAAACGCGTAATGGATATGGACGGCTTCATCGCCTGGGGCAACAGCCCGACGGGCGCGATGCTCTCGGTGATCCGACCTTATGACAAGAACGCTGCTACGGGCGGCAACGGCACGATGGTGGCACTGGTCGCCGACAGCCGTGAAACTGTGGACCGTGTCTACAAGAAGGCCATGGAACTGGGTGCGAAGGACGAAGGGCCTGCCGGCCCGCGCAGCGAAAGCTACTACGCCGGTTACTTCCGTGACCTGGACGGCAACAAGCTGAATGTGTTCTACAGCGCTGCCTGAGGTCGCTGCAACGAATTGATGGAAGCGGCGCAGCGCTTTAGAGCCTGCGCCGCCCCCCCATCTGTGTGCCCGAATGCCAGCGCTGAGTGGCTTTCTCTTGCTGATTCCTGAATTTGACAAAGCGATGAGAGAATCCCGCGCGGGCATTGTACGACGCAACTGGACAGCGCTCTGCCCGGTGGTAGCATCTGCGTCAATCTGCCACACCACTATTGTCGTAGGAGGAATTCATGTTCACTGAATTGAAGAGGCGCCATGGCGTCGCTCTCGCCTCGCTTTTTCTGGGGCTGACAGCCGGATCATTGCAGGCTGCCGAACGCGTCGGGGATTTCGCCCTGCTGGACCAGCAGGGTAATTTCCATCACATGAGCTGGTACGACGACCACAAGGCCATCGCCTTTCTGGTACAGGTCAATGGGAGCCAGCAGACGGCGCAGGCCGTCGCCGACTATGCCCGTCTGCAGGCTGCTTTCGATGCCCAGGGCATCGAGTTCATGATGATCAATCCACTGGGGGAGTCGCGCGAAGCGATTCGGCAGCAGGCTGAAAATCTCGGCGTGACAGTCCCCGTGCTGATCGATGACGCCCAGGTGATCGCCGATGCCATGGGTATCGACAAGAGCGGTGAGACGTTCCTTTACGATCCGCGCAGTTTCGAAGTGATTTTCCGTGGTCCGGTGACAGCGCTGGAAGGCGCACTTGCCGAGGTGGTCGCCGGCAGCGCGGTGAGTTCACCTGTTGTGGCAATGCCGGGGGCCGATGTCAGCTATCCGGCCATGGCACAGCACGTTGCCGATGGCATTTCCTACACGCAGGACATCGCGCCGATCATTGCCGAGAACTGCGCGACCTGTCACCGCGAGGGTGGCATCGCCCCCTTCGCCATGAACAGCCATGCGATGGTGCAGGGCTGGTCGCCCATGATTCGCGAAGTGCTGATGACCAAGCGCATGCCTCCCGGTCAGCTGGATCCGCACGTGGGCAACTTCAGCAATGACTACGTGCTGGACGTTGCCGATCAGCAGAAACTGGTGCAATGGATCGAAGCCGGCGCCCAGAACGACGGCGGCGCTGACCCATTGGCCGCACTGACCTGGCCCGAGAGCAAGTGGGCGTTTGGCGAGCCTGACCTGATCGTGAAGGTGCCGCCGCAGACAATTCCGGCCACCGGGGTCCTCGACTACATCACCGTGATGGTTCCCTTTGAAGGCCTGGACCGCGATCGCTGGGTGCGTGCCAGTCAGTACATGCCGGGCGACCGCACGGTCCTGCACCACACCTTGAACTCAGTCATCGCCCCGGGCGAGCGGCCGCGCAACTTCCTGGCCGCGTCAGATCCGAACGTGGCGCACATCACGCCCTACATTCCCGGTGCAGAGCCGCATGTGGAAGACCCCAACACGGGTGGTCTGCTCAAGGTCGGCTCAATGCTGGGCCTGCAGCTGCATTACACCACCACCGGACGCGAGACCGTGGATGCCAGCGAGATCGGCATCTGGTTCTACCCGGATGATCAGGTTCCTGAAGAGCGGCAGTCCGGTGCCTGTGCCTGCATCTTCCCGGGTGGCTGGACGAACATTCCGCCTTACGAACCGCATTTCGAACAGCAGCAGAGCATCACCATTGAACAGGATGCCTACCTGCAGAGTTTTCTGCCGCACATGCACTTCCGGGGCAAGAGCATGAAGTTTGCCGCCCACTACCCGGATGGCAAGGTAGAGGAGCTGATCAACATTGCTCACTACAATTACAACTGGCAGATCGACTACAAGCTGGTGGAGCCGAAGTTCGTGCCGGCCGGCACCAAGATCGTGGCGACTGGTGCGTATGACAACTCGACGCAGAACAAGGCCAATCCTGACCCCGCCCGCTCTGTGCCATGGGGAGACCAGAGCTGGGATGAGATGTTCTTCGGAGCGGTGCGCTGGAAGAACGTGGATCAGAGCATGTTCGTGAGCACTGCTCAGTAAGGAAAAGATTCAGGCAAGGCGGGTGGACAGGACGTCAATGAAAAAGGGGGAGGTGACCGGATGTCACTTCCCCCTTTTTCATTGCAAAGACGGGTATTACTGACCTGCTTTGATTACGGGAGTGCGCAGAACAGGCACGCCTTCCACTTCCACTTCGTACACGTCGCCGTGGTTCAGCTGCTGGGTGACGTTCATGGTGCCGGACCACACCAGGTCGCCCGGTTCCAGAACGAAGTAACGGGAGATGTAGCTGACCATGTAGTCGAAGTTGAAAATCATGTCAGAGGTGTTTTCACCCTGACGGACTTCGCCATTCAGACGGCCTTCGATCTGCACATTGTTCGGGTCCAGGCCTGTGACCAGTGTGGGTCCGACGGCGTTGAACGTCTTGCTGCCCTTGGCGCGGGTCCACTGCAGGTCGGCTCCCTGCCAGTCGCGGGCGCTGCCGTCATTGCCGGCGGTGAGGCCGAAAATGTAGTCAGATGCATCTTCCACAGAAACATTGTCCGCACGCTTGCCGATTACGATGACCGCTTCGGCTTCGTAATGGAAATTGTTGGAGTCGACGGGAATGATCATGTTTTCTTCCGGTCCGATGATGGAGCTGGCAGGAACGATGAACAGGCCGGGGTATTCCGCGGGCTCGCCAGTGATGTGGCTGCGGAAGTTCAGGGCGGTCATCACTACCAGTTCAGGATCAACGGGCGCCTTGAGTGCTACAGCGGACTGCGCAACCGTTGTACCGGTGCGTGTACCGCCGAGGTAGGGAGCATCGCTGAGCTGGTGAATGGTCGAATCAACCAGTTCGCCCCAGGACACGGTGCCATTCTGCTCGTAACGTACAAACTCCGCTGCCTGGGCGGAACCCGCCAATGCACCGGAAACCATCAGGCCTGCAACAATCTTGTTCAATGAATGCTTCACGCAAACACCTCCTCGGGGTGGGTTGGAGTCTTGCCAGTCCGGACATTGCTCTGCAATGTGGAGAAACGAATCTGGTCAGCCTTTCGTGCAGCCCCGGGTCCGGACCTGCACGCAGGAGAGGCGGAGCAACAGCGGCGCCTATCCTGAACCTGTTGACCAGACTAATCAAGCCGTCCGCCACGGGACGACTGTGAGGCGGTCGCGCCGTTTGTCTTTGGCTGGAATGCGCTTATTATCGGCGCTGCAGTAAGCTTCGCAGACCTTCCCTCAACAAGAACAATACAGGGCACTTTCATGCGCGACACCCATCACTGTTTTTCAGCTCCCTTCCGGCATTTCGTGCGGCGCGCTTCGCGCTGTCTGCTTCTGGCACTGGGAATTTTTCCGCTTGCCGGACTGGCTGCCGATGCCGTCACTCCCACCAGTCTGACGCGCGCCGAGCCCGAGGCCGTTGGCATGTCTTCTGCGCGTTTCGGGCTGCTCGATACCATGTTGCGCCAGCATGTGGACGATGGGCGAGTGGCCGGGCTGGTGGCAGGAGTGGCACGGCATGGCAAGATCGTGTACCTCCAGAGCATGGGCTGGCAAGACATCGAAGCGGGGCAGGCCATGCGCGAAGATTCCATCTTCCAGATCCGTTCCCTGAGCAAGTCCATCACCTCGCTGGCTGTCATGCAGCTGGTGGAGCAGGGTCGCCTCACGCTGGAAGATCCTGTTTCCCGCTATATTCCCAGCTTCGCGGACATGGAGGTGTTCGTGAATCCCGATGATCCCGACAACAGTCCGCTGCGCGCGCCCGCCCGGGCAATCACCATTCGCGACTTGCTGCTCAATATCGGTGGCTTGAGTCATCGCGACCGGGCGCTGTACCAGAGCCGTGCGGTGCGCTCCCGTGCCGACACGCTGGAGCAGTTCGTGGAGAAGGTGGCGGATGTGCCCCTGGTGGGCGATCCTGGCAGTGTCTGGATCTACAGCGAGTCCACCACTGTGCTTGGGCGTGTCATCGAGATTGTCACGGGACAGCCCTTCGACGTTTACCTGCAGGACCACGTCCTGCGTCCGCTGCGCATGACGGATACAGCGTTCTTTGTTCCGCCGGAGAAAGTTGATCGCCTGGCACGCCCCTACCAGATGCCGCGCGAAGGCGGCCCGCTGCGCAAGCTGCCTGAGATGGAAGTGCCCATAACACAGGACCCACCGCTCAAGGAAGGCTCTGCCGGGCTGGTGAGCACGGTGCCAGACTATCTGCGGCTGCTGCAGATGTTCCTCGACGGTGGCACGCTGGACGGTGAGCGCCTGTTGTCGCAGGAAGGCATCGCAGAGATGACCCTAAATCACGTTCCTCCAGCACTACTGCCCATTGGCATGTCGCCGCAAAGCCGCATCCTGGATCGTGGCTGGGGCTATGGCTACATGGTGGTCATCGACGCAGCGAAAAGCCCTTTCAGCGTGAACAATGGCGAGTTTGGCTGGACCGGTTCGCTGGGCACCTCTGCCTGGGCTGATCCGGAGACCGGCACGGTGGCCGTCCTGATGATGCAGATCGAACCTGCGGGCGCCTATTCTCTGGCAGACAAGTTCAAGGCCATCGTTGCCCAGACACTTACCGACTGACACGCAGCATGGTCTGCGGGAGAGCATGGCATGAGTACGGTCGCGCCTGCCGACGAGGACGCCTTGATCCACGTCTCCGCCATGGTCTGCCGTCTGAGCAGCCGGCGTGCGCTGCGCGTGCCGGAATTCACGCTGCGGCGGGGGGAGCACTGGTGCCTGTTCGGCCGCAATGGTGCGGGCAAATCAGTGTTGGCGCAGCTGCTCTGCGGCCACCTGCGGCAAGGGACAGACCATGTGCGTTACCTGTCTGACTTCGATCCGCGCAAGGATGTTCTGTTTGTGTCCTTCGAAGAACAGCAGTCGCTGGCTTCTCTGGACAACCGCCATGACATCAGTGAATACAGTGATGCTGCACTCGACCAGGGGACGACAGTACGCGCCTTGATCAGTGCCGGGCATACCAGCTCGGCCGAAGAGGAAGATCGACTGCAGGCATTGCTCACCGCGCTCGATCTGCTGCCGCTGCAGGATCGCGGCATTCGTTATCTGTCCTCCGGACAGACGCGCAAGGCCTTGCTGGCCCGCGCCCTCTTCCAGCGGCCCCGCCTGCTGGTGCTGGACGACCCTCTCGAGAGTATCGATCTTGATTCCCGCACGCGACTTCTGCAGGTGCTCTCCCGCAGCCTGCTGCCGGACACCAGTACTTTGTTGCTCTGTCGCCGCGAGCGCGACATCCTGCCCGGTATCACCCATATGGCGTTGCTGGAGCAACTGAGCGTGGTGGCTCAGGGGCCGCTTGCCAGTGTTCTCGGCGGCCCTGTTTTTGAACGATTTGTGCGTAAACCAGTGCAGATTCCTCAGCAGCTTCCGGCGCCTTTGCTGCATTGGCGCGCACCGCCGCCCACAGGATTTCCGCTGCTCGACTTGCGCAACGTCAGTGCCGGCTACAACGGCAGGCTGGTTCTGGAGAATCTGACATGGTCTGTGTGCGCCGGGCAGCACACGCTGATCAGCGGCCCCAATGGCTGCGGCAAGTCGACATTGCTCAGCCTTGTCTGTGGGGAGAATCACAAGGCCTATGGCCAGGATGTTTCGGTGTTTGGTCGCCGACGCGGCACTGGAGAGACAGTGTGGGAGGTCAAGGCGCGTTTCGGCGTCGTGTCCAATGAATTGCACAATCGCTACAGCAAGGGCTGGCGCGTGCTGGATGTGGTGGTATCGGGCTTCTTCGACTCGGTCGGGCTTTACGATGACAGCGGCGCGAGTGAGCACAATGCCGCACGTGACTGGCTGGAGACGTTCGCCATTGCCTCGCTGGCTGGCGACCATTATCACGAGCTGTCCTTTGGTGAACAGCGTCTGGTGCTGCTGGCCCGCGCAATGGTCAAGCACCCCGCGCTCCTGATTCTCGACGAGCCTTGCGTGGGGCTGGATGATAACGCCCGTGCGCTCATCCTCGGCATAGTGGACTGCATTGCAGCGACGACACAGACGCAGATTCTGTTTGTGACTCACTTGCAGGACGAAGCGCCGCAGTGCATCAATCAATGGCTGCGCTTCGGACCGCGGGGCGTCGAGATTGAACAGCGAGAATGAGTGTCAGCTTGCGTGATCCAGGCAAGCTGAGTATTTTGGCAGCTGGGTCTGCCAATACATACAGCGACGGGGAACTGCCATGGAAAAAACAGCCGGCGATATTCTGAGGGAAAAGGGCGGGTCCATGGTGACGTGCACCATGCAGTCTACGGTGCGGGACGCGGTGTCCATCATGACTGCCAATCGCGTAGGTGCGATTCTGGTGCTCGACCAGGGGCGAATAGTGGGCATCTGGACCGAGCGGGATCTGCTCTACCGCGTGCTCGATCCGCAATTCAATGTGGCTACCGAGCTGGTCAGTGACCACATGACCAAGCAACTGATTTCCGCAAATGTCCGGGATCTGGTGGTACAGCTGTATGACAAGTTCCTCGGCCGTCGCATTCGACACCTGCTCATCGAGGACAAGGGAGAGTACGTGGGCATCCTTGCGGTGGGAGATGTGATGCAGGCGACATTGCAGCAGCGTGCCGCTGAGTACAAGAATCTCAAGGAAATGGTCAGTCTGGAATATTACGAGAACTGGAAGGTCCAGCACGACGGCGCGCGGCGTTGAGCAGTATTCCTGTTGAAGACCTGATACCCGACGTGCGCGATGGTCTCACCCGCAAGGAACGCATGGTGCTTTACTGCCTGCGCGAGGCGCAACGCGACTTCAATGACCGCAACGTGCCGACCATTACACTGTATGGCCGGGTACTGGAGAAAGTGGATATGAGTCAGGCCGAGTTCCAGTCCATACTGACCCGCATGGTGGGCAAGATCTGAAAAGCGAGACAGCGTCCATTGGCATGTCCTGACCTTCCCCGATCATTGTCCGGCCCGTACCATGATCCCGGCCTCAAGAAAGGACGCCCTCAGAGTCTGTGCCAACTGCAATGCCTCGGCGGTATCGCCATGCAGACAGAGCGTGTCGGCCTGCACTGGCACCCGGCTGCCATCCACGGCCGTGACGAAGCCATCCGTGATGATCTGCAGAGATTGCGCCAGCGCTTCCTGCGGGTCGTGAATCAGCGCCCGAGCGTCGCTGCGCGGGAGCAGAGAGCCGGTATTGGCGTAGCGGCGATCCGCGAAGGCTTCGGCGATGAAGCGCATTCCCGTCTGCCGGGCCGCGTATAACAATTCGCTGCCAGCAAGACCCACCAGCGCCAGCGATGGATCAAACTCCTGAACAATCAACACCAGGTCTTCTGCCAGCTGCCGGTCTTCGGCCGCCTGGTTGTAAAGCGCACCGTGGGGCTTTACGTGCGCGAGGCGGGTTCCCTGTGCCCTGACCAGCGCGCCGAGGGCGCCCAACTGGTAGAGCAGTTGATTGCGCAGCTGCGGAAAGGGCAGGTGCATGGGGGCGCGCCCTGCACGCTCCCGGTCCGGAAACGAGGGGTGTGCGCCGATGCGCACCCCGTGCACGAGCGCCTGACGGATAGCGGCTGCCAGTGAATCAGGATCACCTGCGTGCACGCCGCAGCTGATGTTGGCAGAACTGACGAGGGCCAGCAGCGCACTGTCGTGAGGAGCGCCTTCGCCCAGATCGGCATTCAGATCAATGTGCATGGAAACATCCTGCTTGGGGAGCTGGTCCGGAGCATAGTCCATCCCATAGGGTCGGGCCACTGAAAATTGCCCATTTTTGCACCAGAAACAAGGAGATGGTGCTAGGCATCAGGGGGGGGTGACGGGTTCTAATGGCGCCCGTAGTTGTTACGTTGATCCGAAATGCAGAGGTGTGGATGTTCAAGTCGCAAGCACGAAAGACACTGGCCACGATGCTGGCGCTCGGCTGCCTGAGTCAGGCCCCGATGCTTTCTGCCCAGGTTTTTCCCTCTGTCAGCATTCCTGCGTCCCTGCAGGGACTCTACATCCTGGAAGTGACGGACACGACGCCGCTGTCGCCATTGCAGCCTACCAATCCGCTTCTGGAAACAGATGACATCTACCTCTATGTCACTGAACTCGGCGAGATGTGCATCCGTCGCAGCGGGTCCAGCGCGATTGATGTGATTGCCAGCAATCCGGAGCTGCGCGGCGGGCTGTTCGGCAAAGCTCACTGGGACATCCCGTCAATGGACCTCGTCTTTGCACTGGATATCAACAACACCACGTTCTCAGGCTTCGATGTGCTGTCAAACAGCGGCAACCAGTACGCCAGGCTGACCGGCGCGAGCCCGCAGTTCGATTCGGGCTCCTGCGGCGAGCCGCCGCTGGCCAACGTCAATGCACTGTTCACCTCTGCCCAGACTGCCTTCTCCGACCTCTTTCCCGGCAGCGCGCTGGTCTTCAACCAGGTGGGCAACGGATTCGATGTCTATCGCTATTACCCTGCCACGGAAGTCTATCTCGCCGTGCGCGACGAAATGGTGTACGCCCGCGGCGATGACTTCGGTGAAGAGTTCGTGCAGGTGGGGGTTCTGGAAGATCTGCTCGAAGACATCAATTCCATGCTGGTGCCCAATCGTATCCCGAGCTTTTACCATGGCACCTTCGACCTCAGCCTGACCACGGCACAGGCCTTTTCGCCCCTGCCTGAGGGCACCGCGCTCACCTTTGTTCTGACAGGTACAGGGCAGTTGTGCGTGGGGGAATTCAACCTGTCCTTCCCCCGCATCAGCGGTACCAATGCCATCTGGAGCAATGCCAACGGCAATATCCAGTATGTGCTGGACCTCACGCGCGACGACGACCCTGCGGATTTCGATGCGAATTTTCCAACGGGGCAGTTCTTCATGGAGTCTGCCTCGAGTGCCCGCTACGGCGCGTTTGAGGGCGACAAGACTTCTCTTTCTACGGAGTGTGCCGATGCTGTCGGCGCGGACCCGGACCTGACCCGCATCAATGAGTTGTTCGGGCTGGCTGAAATCCAATAGCCTGCCGTGTTCCCAAGCGGCCCCCAGACCTACAATCTGCGCGCTAACGGCTTCACCTACAGGTACTACTTCGACAGCCAGGTGTTCCTGGCAGTAAAGAACGGCATGGTCTACCTCAATGGCGGCCAGTTCGGCCTGAACGATGATCCGGTGGCCTACGGCACGCTGAGCAGCGTTCTTGGTCAGCTCAACGACACGCCCGTGACGGCCACGATTCCGACGACGATCCTCGGCACTTATGCCATGAGTTTCGGCAGCGCGACGCCGTTCTCTCCCTTCGCGGATGGCACCAATGTCACGGTCGTGCTGGGCAGCGGGGGAGCGTTGTGTCTGGATGGTGTGTCGCTGGGGCAGCCGTTCGCGCGACAGTCCACGCCCACGCTGGCCATCTGGGAGAACGCTGACACTGGCCTCAGTTTCACGCTCAACCTGGCGGCAGTCAGCACGACCACCATGACACTGGATATCAACTCCGCAGCAGGGCTGGACTTCTCCGAACTCACGGGGGATCGCACCAGTCTCTCCACCAGTTGCGGAACTTCGTCCGCAGCGACCAACATCACGCAGGCCAACCAGCTGTTCATGCTCGCCGAGACTCACTACGCCCGCCAGTTCCCTGCCAGTCTGCTGTCTTTCAATCAGCTGGATGGCAATACGGTGCGCCGTTTCTATCCCTCGACAGGGCTCACCTTGTCCATTACCGGAGATCGTGTAAGTGTGAGGGGTGGCAGCTATGGTGCCGCTTTGGTCGATGTGGGGCAGTTGACGGCGCTGATCGCTCAGATCATCGTGGATACGACGCCACCGGTACCGACACCGACACCGCCCCCCGTCTATGACTTGACTGCGACGGGCACCGGACAGGTCCGCTTACTCAGCCTGCCCACCGTCAACAGGACCATCAACGAGAAGCGCTTCAATCTCACGCGGCCCCTTGCGACAGATACGGCCGCTTTGCGTGCCATCGTTCAGAACGTCATGAAGGACGAGGTGCGGCAATTTGACTCCATCAGCATCACGGTTACCACGGACTCCACGACGGCGCTGGTCTTCTCGTCGACCGTGACCAGCAACACCTCGTCCGCTGGCAATACCACGACCCGCACTTACCAGCTGGTCATTACCTTGCGGCAACGCTGAGCGCTGCTGTCATTCCCCGAATTCCTGCTGCATGACCTGGGCCAGGCGCGCGAGATAGCGCGTCTGTCGCTCCAGTGCTGCGCGGGCGACTGCATGGGTCACCGGCTGAAAATACACGGACGTGAGTGGCGGCAGATGGGCCAGTTGCCACAGGTCTGCGCGGATGACACTGGCTATGCGCGGATACCCCCCGATGGTCTGGCAGTCACTGGCCAGCACAATTGGCAGCCCATCTGACGGTACCTGAACATCCCCGGGCAGAACGCCCGATGACAACAGGGAAAGTGGCGCACGCAACTGCAGCGGCGCGCCATTGAGCCGCATACCCATGCGATTGCTCTGATGACTGATGCGCCACGGTTGCATCCAGAACTGGGTGTGTGACGCAGCCGTGAATTGCTCATAGTCAGGCCCGGGCAGGGCCCGCAGCACATGGGTCGGCGCCAGTCCGCGTACGCCACGCGAGGCATTGGCCTTGAGCAAACGCGCGGTGCCCAGTGGCAGCAGATCGCCAGCTTCCAGTGCTCGCCCTTCATGTCCCCCAAACCCGGCCTTCAGATCGGTGCTGCGTGACCCCAGTACCAGAGGCACGTCAATGCCGCCTGCCACGGCAAGGTAGCAGCGGGCGCCGGGGATGGCAGGGCGGGTGAGCGACAGGGTGCTGCCTGCAGGAATGCTGACGCGATGTCCCGTCAGCACCGGGTCGTTGCTTGCAGCGCCAGTTGGATCGTGCAGGGTCGGCGCGAAATCGACACCACTGAGCACGATCACCGCGTCGGCATGGAAACGCAGGTGCACCGGGCCGACACTGATCTCAAGTCCGGCCGCCCCGGGCGCATTGCCCAGCAGCAGGTTGGCTTGTTGCAGAGCGAGTGTATCCAGCGCGCCACACTGGCTGATGCCCAGGTGCCGCTGTCCGTGGCGCCCGAGATCCTGCACGCTGGTCAGAATGCCGCAGCGCAGGACTTCCAGCATGGGCTGGGGCGCGGTCTTGGTGGCGGAGACGTTGTTCACGATGAATCATCCACAAAGCGCACAGTATCGCCGGGCTGCAGCAGTGCTGCTGGGGTTGCCATCGGGTCGAACAGGCGCACTGACGTGCTCCCGATGATGTGCCAGCCACCGGGAGTGGACAGGGGATAGATGCCTGTCTGGCTGCCGCCAATGGCGACCGATCCTGCAGGGATGGCCAGGCGCGGTGTGTCTCGACGGGGGGTATGCAGGCGAAGGTCCAGACCGCCGAGATAGGCGAAGCCCGGCTGGAAGCCCAGGCAGAACACGCGATAAATGGCGTGTGTGTGCAAGTGGATGACCTCGTCTGGAGACAGGCCGCCGTGTCGTGCAACGTCGTTCAGGTCAGGCCCGACGTCGCCTCCATAGCGCACTGGAATCTCGACGGTGCGGCCTGCAATGTCGCCTTGAGGAGTCTCCTGCCACAGCGTGCCCAAGTGCTTTTTCAGAGCTGCATAAGGGCAAGGGGCGCCTTCAGGCACCGACCAGCGCAACAGCAGATTGCCCATGCCAGGCACGATTTCCAGCAAGGACAGAGCCTCTCGTTCCGTTTCCAGTCTTGCACACAGCTGCCACAAGCGCTGTTGCGCGGCGAGGCCTGGCGCCGTGTCGTCGGGGGAGGTGAGTGTGCAGAGCAGGGCGTCTTCGCCGATGCGGACAATTCGGGCAGGGGAACTCATGGCTCTAATCTATAGCAGCCCTCCAGTGATTGCCATCGGGAAGAATGCTGTATCGTTCATCTGTCATTCAGCAGAACTTTCCGCATACTGTCTGCGACCAACCCGGACAACATCCCGGCATTTCCCAGAAACGGAGTTTTTTCCATGCGCCAATCCCTGCTGCCCCTGTCCACCTTGCTCGTGAGCCTGCTGACGGTGCCCGTCAGTGCTCAGAACATCAATCTGCTGCCAGAGGGCCAGACACTCATCACGCTGTCCGTTACCGAGCGCGTGCAGGTGGAGCAGGACACCCTGATTGCCACGCTCCGGGTAGAGCGCGACCACCGCGACGCCGTCGCCCTGCAGAGCGAGATCAATGCCGCCATGGCACAGGCGCTGGAGACCGCCGAAGGAGATGAGGCCGTGAAGGTCTCCACCGGCTACTACTCGGTGTACCAGTACAACACCTCGCCGCAGGGCGGGCGCAACAACGAAGTCTGGCGGGGCTCGCAGTCCCTCACCCTGGAAGGCCAGGATGCCGCGAAGATTCTGGCGCTGGCGGGCGAGATTCAGGAGCAGGGCTTCCTGATGAGCGAACTCAGCTATGTGCTGAGCACGGCGCGGGCCGACGAGGTGCGTGACTCCCTGATGGAGAGTGCCATTGCCCGCGCCACCGCGAATGTCGAGCGCGCGGCACGCGCCATGGGCAAGACCGATGTGGATATCGCCGTGCTGGATGTGGATGCCGCGCTGGGCTATGCAAAGCCCATGATGATGGCCCGCGGCGTGGCGATGGATGCCATGGAAATGGCCGCCCCGGTGGCAGAAGCCGGCGAATCGGAAGTCTCCCTCACTGTGCGCGTGCAGGCCGTCGCGCAGTAAGGCGTGTGCTGGCAGGCACACCGGGACATCTCCCGCAGGGTTCTGGTGTCACTCTTTGACAGCGGGTCGTTCGCCTGCAGGGCAGGCTCCCACTACTCCCCGGTGGCAGGGTACTCGCTCAGCACGTCGCGGAACGTTTCCAGGAAGGCTGCAGTGGCCGCTCCCTGGTGCATGTATTCGCCTGGCTGCACTGAGTGCAGTCTGCTGACAGTCGCGCCCCAAACCACCTTGCCACCGCTGCGCTCGCGGATGGTGATGTCTATTGCGGCGATATAGTCCAGTTCCACATTCATCGATTCCATGCGGATGAAGGGGTCAATGGTCTGCTGATCGGGGTTGAGGTTCACGTGGCGGTAAGCCAGGTTCACAATCAGTTCGCTACGCTGGTCGTTGCGGGCGAGGCCTTTTTCCTGGAACGCTGTGTCAAATTGTGCAACGGCGTAGTCGCGCAGGAACAGCGGCAGAGTCACGGCTTCAATGCCATAACTCTTGTAGGTGGCGTAGTCGCCGGGGCAATAGAGCGTCACGGTATTGCCGATCTTCATCCCCTGAGATCCTGCACAGGAAACGAGAACAGTCAGCAGGGCAGTCAGGAATACGGCTTTCATCGAATTGGCTTTCTTCATCGGTGCTTCTCCTCATACGGTGGGTTGCTGCAGGTTCAGAGTAGCGCTGTTGAAAGCGCACAAGAGCGGCAATTGGCCTTGGCTTGATGCAGGTCAAGAAAGCGGGGAATTATTGCGGAGAATTGTCCCCGGCTCTGTACGGTGCCGCACAACGCCGGGGATAGGGGGTCAGGTGTTGCCGTCGATGAAGCGCATGATTTCGCGGTTGAGGATGTCCGGACTTTCCAGATGCGGGTTGTGACCCACATCCGGAATCATGTACAGCTCGCCCTGAGGCAGAAGGTCAACCGCACGCTGGGTGGCATCGGGATAATTCGGGCCGTCTTCCGCGCCACCGATCAGCAGTGCCGGAATGTTGATCTTGGGAAAGTAGGTGTCGATGGGCTGCGAGGTCAGGCCGCTGTTCATGGAGCGCACCAGATTCAGGCGATGGTACTCGCCGCTCTGTGCAAAACCGTAGCGAATGCGCACATGCTCCATGTACTCCGGCTTCCAGTTCACGATGCGGTTTTGTTCCTGGCGCAGGTTCTGCTCATACACGGCTTGCAGATCGGGCTCGGCGTCGCCGGGGCTCGGCTCGCTCCAGGGGCGGCCGCTATCGGAATCGTTCAGCGCAATCGGGTTCACCATGATCAGGTGTGTTGCCTTGTCCGGGTAGATGTGAGCAAAGTTGCTGGCGAGACGGCCACCGAGGGAATGCCCCGCGATCACCACTTTTTCAATGCCGTGCTTCTCGAGAATGGCATTGACGTTGGAGGCATGCAGATTCACATCATAGGGAATGATCGGTTTGGAAGACTTGCCCCAGCCCAGCCTGTCAATGGTGATGGTGCGATAGCCCGACTCGCTCAATGCCTTGATGGTGTCCGCCCAGTAGAACCCGTAGTAGCTGGAGCCATGCAGCAGGACTACTGTCATGCCGTTGGCCTGGCCCGTGGGCATCACGTCCATGTAGGCAATGCGCACATCCTGGCCGTAGAGCTCCCGGTGCAGGAAACTGACGGGGTAGGGGTACTGAATCTCTTCAAGATTGATGGACACCGGGCCCCAGTCGGCTGGAGGTGTTGCCGGTGGTGTGGACTGCGCGAAGGCGTGGGCGCCGATCAGCAGCGAGGTGGCGGAAAAAAGTACGGCGAGTGGCCGTTTGAAAAGTCTAGTTGTGTGCATTTGATTATCCTTGTTGTTGTCGGAGCGTGATGGGTCCGGGTTTGTTGGCCCGCAGCTTGGAAGCTGTGACCCGCAATCCTGCCATAAACTTGCACGGTTGCGCGATGTCGATAGGGTCACTATGCTCCTCTTCGGCGGGTCGCCATTGTCCTGGCAGGCTGATTCCCATGATCCGGGATGTGGCGAAAATTCCGGAAAAGTAGCGAGATGGTGCAGATCGACGGTTTGTCTGACTGGTATCTATTTGAAATAAAAGAATAAAACATTCTGGCCCGAACCTTGCTGAAGCCTCTGCGGTTAGCGAAAGTCTATTTTGCTGTCGTGCCGATGGGTCAAAGCCTGCAGGCCGACAGCATTTTTTTCTGGAGCAAACCAATGACAAGAATACTCTCCCGAACGGCGGCTGCGTTTCTGTGCGGCGCCTTCTGCATGCCGGCTCTGGCCCAGAGTCCGACGGCAGCCTCAGCCGACGCACTGGCCTGCGCGACACTTCAGGATCTGCCGAATCTCACCGTCCTGTCAGCACGCCTGATGCCTGCCACCGACGCATTGCCTGCCTATTGCTATGTGCGCGGGCTGATCTCGCCTTCCACGCTTTATCACGTGCAGCTGCCGCTTCCAGAGAACTGGAATGCCCGCTTCCTGATGTGGGGAGATGGCGGCAAGGACGGCGACCTCGACTTTGCAGACCATCGTCTGGCAGAGGGCTACGCAGTGGCCAACAGCAATACCGGTCACGACAACGCGACAGAGCCTGGCTCACTGTTCGGCTTCAACAACCGGCAGTCCGAGATCGACTTCGGCTACCGGTCTGTACATCTGACCGTGCTGGCTGGCAAGACGCTGGCGGAACAATACTACCGGCAGGAGCCCACCTATTCCTATTTTGAGGGCTGCTCCACAGGCGGGCGCCAGGGCCTGATGGAAGCGCAGCGCTTTCCGCAGGATTTCGATGGCATCGTGGCGGGCGCCCCGGTCAATTACTACCAGGCCATGAATGCCGCCGGAGTCTGGTGGCTGCAGCGCATGTTCAAGGACAATTTCGCCGGCAATCTGGCCGTGGACACCGATGGCGATGGCAGTTTTGACAGTGTGAAACTGCTGGAGATTCTCAACGGGCGGGTACTGGAGCGCTGTGATGCCGGGGACGGGATTCGCGACGGCGTGCTCGGCAATCCACAGAGCTGTGAGTTCGAGCCAAAGCGCGATCTGGCTGATCTGCAGTGTGCTGCCGGAGTTGCCGGCGACAGCTGCTTTACCCCGGCGCAGATACAGACCGTTGCCGATTTCTACAGCGGGCCCTATGACGATAGTGGCACGGTTCTGTACCCCGGCAAGGCGCTTGGTTCAGAGCTGGAGTGGATCAATCTGTACGTGCCCCATGTGCGCAATCGCAATGCCCCCTCCATGCTGGTGGGGCCGGCCGGCGATCATGTGAATTTTCTGTTCTACGAGCAAGACCCGGGCCTGACAGTGCCGGACCTGAGCAATCCCACCCATGTGCCTGGGCGCAATGCCGTGCTGCCGGAGTTCTCATGGCTGGAGTTCGACATCAATGACCTGAGCAATGGCAGCGCCGCCTTGATGCAGCAGATCATGGACGCAACGGACCCCGACCTGAGCCGGTTTCTGAAGGATCAGGGCGGCAAGCTGATTCTGTACCACGGCTGGAGCGACTCGTTGTCCTCTGCAAAGGCCACGGTGCAGTACTTCAACGACATGACAGGAGCAACATTCGCCGACAATCTGCAGGCTGCCGGCGACAGCACGCGGCTGTTCCTCGCGCCTGGCATGGGCCACTGTGCAGGTGGGCCCGGACCCAACACGTGGGACAAACTGCCGGCACTGGTGGACTGGGTGGAGAATGGCAATGCGCCAGACAGCATTCTGGCTACACACAGCAGCAATGGCGAGGTGGACAACGAGCGACTGCTGTGTCCGTTCCCGCAGCAGGCAGCATATACCGGGCCAGCCGGCGGCCAGGATGATCCAGCGAACTGGAAGGCAGAAAACTTCAGTTGTCGGTGAGGGTGCGCTCCTGCTAGTGGGAGCTTGCTTGCAAGCGAACCGCATTCGCGGGCAAGCCCGCTCCCACAATCAAGGTAGAAGCCGCTGCAGGTAATGCCCCGTAAATGACGCAGGATTCTGTGCCACCTGTTCCGGCGTGCCTTCGGCGATGATTTGTCCGCCGCCATTGCCGCCTTCCGGGCCCAGGTCCACGATCCAGTCGGCAGTCTTGATGACATCCAGGTTGTGCTCGATCACCACGATCGTGTTGCCCTGGTCGCGCAGTCGGTGCAACACGGCCAGAAGCTGCTTGATGTCTTCGAAGTGCAGGCCGGTGGTGGGTTCGTCCAGGATGTAGAGGGTCTGGCCGGTGTCGCGCTTCGACAGCTCCCGCGCCAGTTTCACCCGTTGCGCCTCGCCGCCTGACAGCGTGGTGGCGGCCTGGCCGAGGCACAGATAGGACAGGCCCACTTCCACCAGCGTCTGCAGTTTGCGTGCAATGGCAGGCACGGCGTCGAAGAAGGCCCGTGCGTCCTCAATTGTCATCTCCAGCACTTCGCAGATGTTCTTGCCCTTGTACTTCACTTCCAGCGTCTCGCGGTTGTAGCGTTTGCCGAGGCAGACATCGCAGGCCACATACACGTCTGGCAGGAAATGCATTTCCACCTTCACCACGCCATCGCCCTGGCAGGCTTCGCAGCGGCCCCCTTTCACGTTGAAGCTGAAACGGCCGGTCTTGTAGCCACGGGCCCGCGCTTCCTGGGTGCCAGCGAAGAGGTCACGCACTGGCGTGAAGATGCCGGTGTAAGTGGCGGGATTGGAGCGCGGCGTACGGCCGATGGGGCTCTGGTCGATGTCAACCACCTTGTCCAGCTTGTCCAGGCCTTCAATGCTGGCGTGTGCCGCGGGTGTCAGCGTCGTGGCCCCATTGAGCAGTGTCGCCGCCAGCGGGTAGAGCGTGCCGTTGATCAGTGTTGACTTGCCCGAGCCGGACACTCCGGTGACACAGGTGAGCAAGCCCAGCGGAATGCCTAGATCCACATTGCGCAGATTGTTCCCCGTCGCGCCCAGCAGACGCAGCATCTTCTTCGGACTGGCTTTGACGCGCTGAGCGGGCACCTCAATCTTCAGGCGGCCCGACAGATACTTGCCCGTGATGGATTCCTCCGAATCAAGGATGTCCTGCAGACTGCCCTGGGCGACGATTCTTCCGCCGTGCACGCCTGCGCCCGGCCCGATGTCGATGATGTGATCGGCATGGCGGATTGCGTCCTCGTCATGCGCGACGACGATCACGGTGTTGCCGATGTCCCGCAGGTGAAAAAGGGTTCGCAGCAGGCGGTCATTGTCGCGCTGATGCAGACCGATGGAGGGTTCGTCCAGAATGTACATCACCCCCACAAGGCCGGCCCCGATCTGACTGGCCAGACGGATGCGCTGGGCCTCGCCGCCGGACAGCGTGTCGGCGCTGCGGTTGAGGGTCAGATAGTTCAGGCCCACGTCGATCAGGAAGCGCAGACGGTCCTGCAGTTCCTTCAGAATCTTCTCGGCAATCGTCGCGCGGTTGCCCTGCAGTGTCAGCGTATGGAAGTAGATGGCGGCATCGGTGATCGTCATGGCCGAGACACCGGGCAGGTTCATGTTGTCGATGTAGACGCTGCGTGCTGCAGGTTTCAGACGCGTGCCCTCACAATCAGGACATGGCTGCGAGCTCAGGAAGCGCGAGAGGTCTTCCCGTACCATGCTCGACTCGGTCTCGTGATAACGCCGTTCAATGTTGGGCAGAATGCCTTCGAAAGCATGGCGGCGCGTGATGGTGTCGCCGCGGTCATTGAGGAAATGAAAGTCGATCTGTTCCTTGCCACTGCCGCGCAGGACAGCCTCCCGATGTGCAGGCTTGAGGTCACGCAGAGGCGTATCCACTTCGAAGCCATAGTGACTGGCCAGCGAACTCAACATCTGGAAATAGTAAAAATTGCGCCTGTCCCAACCGCGAATGGCGCCCTCTGCAAGACTCAGTGAGTCGTCGGTGACGATGCGCTTCTCATCGAAGAACTGCTTGAGGCCCAGGCCGTCACAGCTGGTGCAGGCGCCCGCCGGATTGTTGAACGAGAACAGGCGTGGCTCCAGTTCGCTGATGCTGTGGCCGCACAGAGGACAGGCGAATCGGGACGAGAACAGCAGGTCTTCCTGAGCGGCTGGCGAACCGTCCTCGTTCATGAACGCCACCATGGCGAGTCCGTCGGCCAGCTGCAATGCTGTCTCGAAACTCTCGGACAAGCG
>CAMCRC010000045.1 GCA_945877175.1 Klebsiella pneumoniae
CCCGCTCCTACAGGCGGAGTGCCCTCAGCGCCCTCGCACTACACCACACTTTTTGCAGTCGCCAGCGCGTCGCAACTGCCATAAGATTGTCCTCAGCAAGTTGCTTCCAAACCGCAGCTCCGAGGAGTCTTGATGCTGGTTCTCTACCCCGAAATAAAGCCCTTTGCCACCCATCGTCTGCCTGTCTCGCCGGTGCACACCCTGCATCTCGAGCAATCGGGTAACCCGATGGGCATTCCTGTCCTGTTTGTTCACGGTGGTCCAGGAGGGGGAACGGACGGCAACAGCCGCCGCTATTTTGATCCCGAGCACTACCACATCATCGTTTTCGACCAGCGCGGCGCTGGCCGTTCGACGCCCCACGCCGAACTGCAGGACAACACCACCCAGGCACTGGTGGCAGACATGGAAGCCATTCGCGAATTCCTGCACATCGACAAGTGGGTGCTGTTTGGCGGTTCCTGGGGATCAACGCTGAGTCTTGTGTATGCCGAAACCTACCCGGAGCGCGTGCTTGGGCTCGTGCTGCGGGGCATCTTTCTGTGTCGTGACAAGGACCTGCAGTGGTTCTATCAGGATGGCGCCAGTCGTCTGTTCCCTGATTTCTGGGAAGGCTACTGGCTGCACATTCCTGAGGATGAGCGCCACGACATGATCGCGGCCTATCACCGACGGCTGACCGGCCCAGACGAGATTGCGCGCATGGCTGCTGCCAAGCTCTGGTCAGTATGGGAAGGCTGTTGCTCCACCCTGCGGCCGAACACACAAGTCGTCGAACGCTTCGGTGACCCCCATGTGGCACTGGCACTGGCGCGGATCGAGGCCCATTACTTCATCAATGACGCCTTTCTGGAAGACAACCAGATACTGCGCGATGCCCACAGGCTGGCGGGTATACCTGGCTTCATCATTCACGGCCGCTATGACGTGGTATGCCCGCTGGACAATGCCACCGCGCTGCACAATTGCTGGCCAGAGTCAGAGCTGTACATCATCCGCGATGCCGGCCATTCCGCCGTGGAACCAGGAATCGCCGACGCGCTGATCCGTGCCACTCAGGAAATGCTGGTGCTTTGCCGAGGGGAGTCCAGGTCGTGATTGCGCTGCTGCAACGCGTCAACTGGGGACGTCTGCGCATCGCTGACGACGTGCGCGGCGAAATAGGCAAGGGTCTGGTGGTGTTGCTGGGAGTGGAGAAGGAAGACGACCAGCAGAAGGCGGATCGCCTGCTGCACAAGGTGCTGAACTACCGGATCTTTGCCGATGCGGACGGCAAGATGAATCTGTCGCTGCTCGACATTGCGGGAGAATGGCTGCTGGTGTCCCAGTTCACCCTGGCGGCCACCACCGACAAGGGCTTGCGGCCAGGCTTTTCAAGCGCCATGCCGCCAGCGCTTGCCGAGCCGCTTTACGACTACCTGGTGGAGCAGGCGCGGACTCAACCCTGTCGGGTGGTAACGGGAGTGTTCGGCGCTGACATGAAGATCGGTCTTGAGAACGACGGCCCCGTGACGTTCCTGCTGCGGGTGTGACGCCGGCAGCATGGTGCCGGTTTCAGGCGTCGGCACTGCCTTCTGCTTTTTCACGGTCGGCAGCGCGCTTCGTGGCGAAGCGGCCAAAGTAAATTCCCACTTCGAAAAGCATCCACATCGGTATGGCCAGTATCGTCTGACTGAAAGGGTCCGGAGGCGTCAGCAGCATGCCAATCACGAAACACGTGACGATCACATACGGGCGTTTCTCCACCAGATCGTCGGGTTCCACCATGCCTGTCCAGATGAGAATGAATACGGCGATTGGTATCTCGAAAGCGATGCCGAAGGCTAAGAAGATGGCGAGTGCGAAGCTGAGAAAGCTGGTGATGTCAGGCGTCACCATGATGCCTTCCGGCGCTACCGAGACGAAGAAGGAAAACACGAAGCCGAACAAGACGTAGTACGCAAAGGCGATGCCGGCATAGAACAGTAGAACACTGGATACGAACAGCGGAATGGCGATCTCTTTCTCGTTCTTGTACAGCCCGGGAGCAATGAACGACCACAGCTGGTAGAGAATGTAGGGGGCCACCGCACACAGTGACACGAAGAAGGTCAGTTTGAAGGGTGCGAAGAACGGCGATGTGGGATCGATGGCGATCATGCCGCTGCCCTCTGGCAGCACCGCTAGCAGCGGGCCAGCCACGAACGTGTAAATGTCATTGGAAAAATAGAACAGGCTGAGAAATACCACCAGGATGGCGACCAGCGATTTCATGATGCGGTCGCGCAGTTCAATCAGGTGCTCGACTAGCGTCAGCTCGGCGGTTTTCACTGGGTCTGGCGCGGCGCTCATATCCGACGTCCTGAGTCAGTCTCGTCGTCCAGCGAGGTAGTGGCGCGGTATACGCCGCCCTTGAGCTGGATAGTGCCGCTGGGCGGGTTGTTGTAGAAATCTTCGACAGGCTTTGCAGGTTTGGCGGGTTCTGCTGCAGGCGCGGTTTCGGGAACAGGCTCCTCCGCAGCTGTCTCGGATTCAAGAGGGGCTTCATCGTAGATGGACGGGTCTTCCACCGGCGCTGCAGGCGTCTCATGTGCAAGGGCGGCTGCGGGCTTTTCACTTTTTGCTGTTTCGCGGGCTGCAATTTCCCGCAAGGCATTTTCTTCGCTTTTCAGCGTGGCTTTCATTTCGTTGTCGAACTCGTCGACATTGTGACGGGCAGTCTGCACCAGCGAGTCGGCTTGTTTCTTTGCCTTCTCGATTCCGGCCATGATTGACTCATTGTGCAACTGCCGGCGAATTTCGTCGGTATTGATCTCGCGTTCGATCTCGCTTTTCACCTGGTTGAAGCTGCGCTTGGCCCGACCGATCCACAGCGTCGTGGTTCTGATAGCGCCAGGCAGCTTTTCGGGGCCGACGACGATCAGCGCCACCACCGCGATCAGCACCAGTTCCATGAAACCAATATCAAACATCTGCTGCACCCGGCATCAAGGTGAATGGAGAGAAAAGAACGCGTGAACGGCTCAGGCTTTCTCGTCGGACTTCTCGGACTTCATCGCAGTGGCGTCGGCCACTTTCTTGACGACGACTTCGTCTTCTTCGGAATCCTTGGCATTTTCGTCTTTCATTGCGGTCTTGAAGCCTTTCAAGGCACCGCCAAGGTCTGAACCCAGCGTGCGCAACTTCTTGGTGCCGAACAACATCACGACGATCACCAGAATGATGATCAATTGCCAGATTCCGATTCCACCGATACCCATAACTGCCTCCAGTGTGTGTCCCCCAATGCCTGCGGCATTTAACGAGGGGTCTTGACTCTTACTTTGCCTGTGTACGGGCTGCCTTCTCGGCCAGCCCCGATATATTGAAGCGCTTCTTCAATTCCTGCAGCACGTCGTCCGGGCCCAGATCGAGGTGACTGAGCATCACCAGCGTGTGGAACCACAGATCCGCTGTTTCGTTCACGAGTGCCCGACGGTCACCGCCGCCGGGAACATCCTTTGCCGCGATGATCGTCTCGATGGCCTCTTCGCCGACCTTCTCGAGAATCTTGTTCAGGCCCTTGCGGTGCAGGCTTGCCACGTAGGAGTCGTCGGCATTGACCCGCTTGCGCTCTTCGAGAATGTCGGCCAGCGCCATCAGAACATCATTCATGTGACTTTCCACCGCCGGCGTAAATGGCGTCGGGACTCTTGATTACCGGGTCGGTGACCTGCCAGTCGTTCTCATCGAGTCGCCGGTAAAAGCAGCTCTGCCGACCTGTGTGGCACGCGATGCCGCCGATCTGCTCGACGATGTAGCACAGTGCATCGCCATCACAATCCAGCAGAACGTCATGCAGTGTCTGCACATGACCGGACTCTTCGCCCTTTCGCCACAACTTGCCGCGGGAACGTGACCAGTAGACGGCGCGCTTCTCGCTGACAGTCAGCGAGAGCGCCTCGCGATTGACCCAGGCTTGCATCAGTATGCGCCCGGTACTGTGATCCTGTGTGACAACCGGCACCAGTCCGTCTTCAGACCATTTCACCTGATCTAGCCAATGTGTTGTCAAAGTGCGATTCGTCACTGAATTCATGGCGGCTAGTATGCTATGTCAACGATTAAAACACAAAAGGTAAACTCCGCCGCAGGCCAGCAGAATTGTGGCTCCCGGCAATGTGGAGATTGTCGGCTGCAGTGCAGGAAGCAGCGTGATGGCGCTGCCCGCGAGCAGCACCATGCCCGCACGGAAGCGACTTGTTGCGCTGCTTTTGCGGCGTTCAGACTCTTCCTGCAGTCGCGCTTGCAATGTGAGGTTGATCTCCTTGAGTTCTCGGGACTGGGAGAGGTTGTCGATCATCAGCTGTGGCAACAAAGGCAGCTGTTCGATCCAGTCAGGCACGTTTTCCTTCAGAGCCTTGAACAGCGTTCCGGGCTGCATGCGGCGTCGGTTCCAGTCTTCAAGGAAGGGCAGCGCCGTGGTCCACAGGTCGAGCTCCGGATACAGCTGCCGCCCCAGACCTTCCACGTTCAACAGGGTTTTCTGCAGCAGCACGAGCGATGGTTGCACCTCCATGTTGAAGCGTCCCGCCGTCTTGAACAGCTGCACCAGCAGATATCCGAAGGAGATGTCCTTCAAGGGTTTCTCGAAGATGGGCTCGCACACAGACCGCATGGCGGCTTCGAATTCATGCACCTTGGTATCCCGTGGCACCCAGCCACATTCCACATGGAGTTCCGCCACTTTGCGGTAGTCACGCTGGAAGATCGCCAGCAGATTGCGGGCCAGATACTGCTGATCACTGCGGCTGAGCGAGCCGATGATGGCGCAGTCGATGGCGATGTACTGCGGGTTTTCGGGGGAGTGCAGAGCCACGAAGATGTTGCCCGGATGCATGTCGGCGTGGAAGAAACTGTGGGAGAAAACCTGCGTAAAGAAGATCTCCACGCCGCGCTCGGCCAGCTTCTTCAGGTCCACGTTGCGTGCGCGCAGCACATCGACATCCGCGACCGGCGTGCCGTAGATGCGCTCCATCACCAGCAGGTTGCTGCGGGTGTGCTCCCAGTACACCCGGGGCACGTAGAGCAGTGGCGAGTGTTCGAAGTTGCGGCGCAACTGTGTGGCATTGGCGCCTTCGGACAACAGATTCAGCTCATCGAAGATGATTTTTTCGTAGTCATCCACCACTTCGCGCGGGCGCAAGCGCCGCCCCTGGGCCACATGTTTCTCGATCAGGCCGGCCAGCCATTTGAGCAACTTGATGTCCTCGGCAATGGTGTTTTCGATGCCGGGGCGAATGACCTTGACCACCACGTCGTCGCCGTTGCGCAAGCGGGCGGCGTGCACCTGGGCGACAGACGCAGAGGCGAGCGGGGCGGTTGAGAGTTCGCTGAACACGTCCTGCCAGGCGCAGCCAAGCGATTTTTCGACAAGCTGCTGGATGGTGGGCGAACTGAACCCCGGGACCTTGTCCTGCAAGGACTGCAATTCGTCGGCCAGCGCCGCAGGCAGGAAGTCGCGACGGGTGGAGAGCAGCTGGCCGAACTTGATGTAGATCGGCCCCAGCTCCTGCAGTGCCAGGCGCAGACGCACTTCGGGAGCCAGGCGGCGCGCTGGATGCAGTCGCCATGGCAGGGACCACAGCGCAAACAGCAGCCGGGGGATGCCTGCGGGCTGAACCTGCGGGGATACCTTGTCGAGGCCGTAGCGGGCGGCGGTGTTGAGGAGCTTCAGCAGTCTGGGCAGATGGGACACGTGTCGAGCCTTCGTGACAGCCCAGGGATGAGCCGGGGTGCTTTCGCCAGCACAACTGGCGTCGGTATTTGTTTATTTATCAGGAGCTTGCAATTGCGCTTCCAAGGACCGGCAAGATAGCACCAAGCAGGGGGTGCGGACAAGGCTTGTCATGCCGTCGGTGCAGAGTCGGCCCGCAGCAGTTCCAGTTCGATGGCTTTGAGCAGCAGCCCCAGACTCAAGGAGGGAATATCCTGTTCAGGGAAGGCGGCAGCCAGGGATTCGCAGAGAGCAGCGAATGATGCACCTTGCTGGATGCCACTCAGGAACAGCCCGAACGGCTCGGTGATCCGCTGAAACTGCATCCGGTGTTGCCGTCGAAAGACCAGCAGATTCGGATACCGTGGGTCGGTAGCAGGGTCCAGCAGCGTGATTCCATAGGAGGCCTCTCCGGGCTCGCCATTCTGTTTGATGTAGTCCTGCATCAGACGCCAGTAAGCCTCCAGGTCGAAGCGCGTGCTGAGCAGTGCCCAGTCCTGCCTGGCCCGCCAGTGCATCGTCGGCCAGTCCTGAGCCGGCAGGGACTGCAACATGGCCAGAGTAAAGGGAGTCTCGTCCACCAGGTCGAACAGCGCGGTCAGCAAGCTTTCCAGCTGCACGATGTCGGCGACGGCGGGCAGATTCTTGAATTGCTCGTGAGTCCGCAGATAGTCACGCAGCGCACTGCCGACCCGGTGGATCGGCCCGTTGCGCGGTGGAAACCGGCCCATATAGCCAATCCACATTTGCGTATACAGCTCTTTGCCCAGGGTGTTGTAGAGAATCGGGAAGAGTGAGCTGGACACATCCACCAGACGCTGATGGTAGGCATTGTTGTAGATCGACAAAGCCTCTGCCTGGCTCAAGTGACTGTGGGGAGCCAGCAGCGAAGCGATGTCTTCGGCACTCGCGCTGAGATCCTGCGGGCGGGTGATCCAGCCCCAGAAGCGGGCCTGCTCCTCTTCCCAGCTCATGGTCGTGCGCCTGCATTCGCGGGCGAGGTGCTCTGAGTGGGGCTGAGTGCAATGTTCTGCAGGTGTCGCGCCTGCTCCAGTTCGGCCAGCAGTTCCGGGAATTCGGGAATGTGGTCGTCCCGCTCCAGCAGTGTCGCCACTGGGCCGAAGCGGCGGCAGGCGTACTCATAAAGCGCCCAGACCTCGTCGCAGACGGGATGGTCGTGGGTGTCGATGATATGGGTGATGTTGTGCGTGTGGCCGGCCAGATGAAACTGGCGGATGGCCGCTGGGTTCAGCATATCGACGTAGGCGTAAGGGTCGAAGCCCAGATTGAAACCCGAGACGAACACATTGTTGACGTCCAGCAGGATCTCGCAACCGGTGGCGTGCACCAGAGCGTTGATGAACTCGGCCTCCCCCATGGTGTCGCTGCGAAAGCCCACGTAGACGGAGGGGTTCTCCAGAACGATCTTGCGCTGGAGATAGTCCTGAATCCTGCTGACCTTGTCTGCAACACGCTTCAGATTGTCATCGGTGTAGGAGATGGGCAACAGATCGTGGGAAGTAAAACCGTTCAGGCCCGTCCAGCACAGGTGGTCGGATACCCACTCCGGCTGCACTTCGCGCACCAGCTGCTTGAGCTGAGCGAGATAGTCCATGTCCAGTGGTTCGCTGGTGCCGACATTGAAGGACAAGCCGTGCAGAACCACGGGGTAGTGCTCGCGGACACGGCGCAGGACGTCGCGGGGTTTGCCGCCGGGGGCCAGATAGTTTTCGGTAATGAGTTCGAACCAGTCCACGCGCGTGGGCCAGTGGGTCAGCACATAGTCGTAATGCACACTGCGCAGACCCAGGCCGAAACCAAGCATCGCGGACTCCCGTTCAGAGACGGCCCTTACAGGCTGGAGATCAGATTGCCACCCAGCTTGGTGCACAGCTGTTCTGACACCGACATGCTGCCGGTGGCGATGGCGACGAAGCCTATACCGTGACAGCTGTTCTTGCCGGCGCAATTGTCATTGCCATTGCCCTTGCAGGCGCTGAAGGTATTGCAGCTGAACAGGTCGTTGCAATACGCCACCTGGACGCCCTCTGCCACAGCGGCTGCCGGCGCAGCGGCGGCCGTGCTTACTTCCTTGCCGCCCAGCTTGTCGCAGAAACTCTTGGAGACCATGGCGTGACCGCTGGCGAAGCTGACGAAGCCCATGCCTGCGCAGGTGTTCTTGCCTGCACCCACTTCGTTGCCGAAGCCCTTGCATGCACTCTGGCCATGGCAGGACGTCAGGCCCTGGCAAAGGCTCACCTTCACGGGCTCGGCGACTTCCTGCGCGACAGTGCCGGCAGACATTGAAGCACTGGCCATCAGCAGTGCTGCGGCGGAGTAAGCGAGTTTGAAGCCATCCTGAGTGTTCATCGTGGGACTCTCCTGGTGTTGCCATGCCGCACTTGCGGCGGAATTCGTTGAACCTGGTGTGCTGCGGGATTATGCCGCTGCGCCAGTCTATTACAAGCGCGGAGCCTGATCTGCGACATTTTGTCGCAAGCGCGCCGCACGTGCCTGTATACGGTCGAGCGCCAGTTTCAGCTCATCCAGGCGCTCGGCAAAAATTCTGGTTTCTGCGCCGGAAGGCAGCAGGCGCGCTTCCTCGTGCACATATTCTTCCAGGTCAGCACGCAGGGATTCCTGCGTCTGCGCGGTCCACTCGCGGGCGTTTGCGATTGCAGTACTGAACTGCTGCGTCGCCACATCGCCGAACAGTCGCGCCAGATGCGCTTCCCAGTCGATGTTCAGACCTCCGAGGATGGCGTGGAGCGCCTGCACGACGTGGGTGTCACCGCTCAACTGCACGTCGGGTGAGAACAGGGCGCCGGACTGCCCGCCTCCCAGTAGCATGCGCAGCAAGGCGCCCGCATCGGCCTTGATGCCTGCACTGGGCGCTTCCTCCTGCAGGGCGCGTACCGACAGTCGCGCATTGAGCACCAGCATGTAGACAGAGAATGCGACGGGCTTGCTGCACTGAAGCTGAACGGACTTGCCTTCCAGCGCTGCCAGCCGGCGCTGGCTGCCGACATCCTGCGCAATGACGGCATTGATCAGGCCTTCGATGGGCGCGCTCAGAGCAACGATGAGCAATGGGTTCATGAGGCCTCGATGCGCTCAGGCGGCGCGGGCGGATTTGAAGCCGATGTGGATGGCACAGATACCGCCCATGACATCGTGATAACGGCAATCGCTGAAGCCGGCGTTCTCCATCATGCCCTTGAGGGTGTCCTGATCAGGATGCATGCGAATGGATTCCACCAGGTAGCGATAGCTGTCGGCATCGCCCGTCACCAGCTTGCCGACAATGGGCCACAGCGCGGAGTAACCGTCATAGGCCTTGCCCACCAGGTCGTTGCGCGGCTTCGAGAACTCCAGCACCAATGCCCGACCGCCGGGCTTGAGGACCTGATACATGGAACGCAGTGCTGCATCCTTGTCGGTGACATTGCGCAGGCCATAGGCGATGCAGATGCAGTCAAAGGTGTCCGGGGCAAAGGGCAGTTTTTCGGCATTGAGCTGGGTGTAGACCACATTGTCGGTAATGCCCTTGTCGATCAGGCGGTCGCGGCCAACGCCCAGCATCGACGCATTGATATCGGCCAGCACCACCTGGCCGGTCTTGCCGACCAGGGATGAAAAGCGGATGGTGAAATCGCCGGTGCCGCCGGCCAGATCCAGTACCCTGTGGCCTGGACGTACGCCGCTGAGTTCAACGGTGAAGCGCTTGATCAGGCGATGCGTGCCCAGCGACATCAGGTCATTCATGACGTCGTACTTGCCCGCCACCGAATGGAATACCTGTCCCACGCGCTTGACCTTCTCTTCCACCGGCACCTGTTCGTAGCCGAAATGCGTGGTGCGCTCATCCGCGCCAGCGCTGGCGGTGTCTGGAGACGCGGGTCTGGAAGAGTCTTTGACGGCGGACATCGGAGTTTCCTGCTGGCACACACGGCCAGGGTCGGGAGAAGGGTTGCCGGCAGGACATCAGGTCGGGGATTCTGGCAGCGGCTGAATGTTAATCACTTGGACCTGCTCTGACAAGGAACGCGCAGCGGGCGCCGGGTCGCGGCTGGCGCTCGCAGCCTGCAGCTGCTCCAGATAGTCTGCCCAAAGGCTGTCCTTGTGCATGCACAGATGGTGCAAGTATTCCCAGCTGTACAGCCCGGAAGAATGGCGGTCATCGAAAATCAGCTTGATGGCATAGTTGCCAGTGGGTTCCAGACCGGTGATGCCCACCTGGCGCTTGCCCGTCTGCAGCACTGCTCCGCTGCGGCCGTGTCCGCGCACTTCGGCGGAGGGTGAATGCACCCGCAGGAACTCCGCGCTCAGCTCATGGCGACTGCCATCGGCCCATGCCAGCACCAGCAGCCCGGATTTGCGGCGCAGCTGGATCTCGGTGGGAGCAGTCATCATGGCGGACGTCCTCAACTACAGAATGAAGCGGCTCAGGTCTTCGTCGGTGGCCAGTTCGCGCAGCTGTGACTCCACGTACGCGGCGTCGATCACCAGCGCCTTGCCCGCGCCAACGCCGACATCCGAGGCCGAGAAGGACACGTCCTCCAGCAGTCTTTCCATTACCGTATGCAGGCGCCTTGCGCCGATGTTCTCGGTACGCTCGTTCACCATGAAGGCTATCTCGGCAATCTTCGCGATGCCGTCCTGTGTGAAGCTGACCTGCAGATTCTCCGTGCCAAGCAGCGCCTGGTACTGCTCAGTGAGTGAGCAGCGCGGCTCCGAGAGGATGCGCTCGAAGTCATGTGCCGTCAGCGCGTTGAGCTCGACACGAATGGGCAGGCGGCCCTGCAGTTCAGGAATCAGGTCGGACGGTTTGGACAAATGAAAGGCGCCGGACGCGATGAAAAGGATGTGGTCAGTCTTCACGCTGCCGTACTTGGTGGTGATCGTGGAGCCTTCAATCAGCGGCAGCAGATCACGCTGCACCCCTTCGCGGGACACGCCGCTGTTGCCCGAATCATTGCGAACGGTGACCTTGTCGATCTCGTCGATGAACACAATGCCCGTCTGCTCGGTCAGGTCGATGGCGCGGGCGCGGATTTCCTCTTCATTGACCAGGCGCGCGGCCTCTTCATCGCGCAGCAGTTTGAAGGCGGTCTTGATGGGCAGACGACGGGTCTTGGTCTTGCCGCTGCTCATGTTGGAAAACATGCTCTTGAGTTGGCTGGTCATTTCTTCCAGGCCCGGGGGTGCCATGATCTCGACGCCCGAAATGGCATCAGCCACTTTCACCTCGATCTCGCGATCATCCAGTTCCCCTTCGCGCAGCTTCTTGCGGAAGATCTGCCGGGTGGCCGCGTCGGGGCGCTCGCGGGCGGGCGTGTTGTCCTCAATGCTGCGGGCCGGAGGGAGCAGGGCGTCGAGGATGCGGTCCTCAGCGGCGTTCTCGGCGATGTGCTCTACCTTGCGCATCTGCTCCTCGCGCAGCATCTTCACGGCGACATCGATCAGGTCGCGGATGATGGAGTCCACGTCGCGGCCCACATAGCCCACTTCGGTGAACTTGGTGGCTTCGACCTTGATGAAGGGCGCGTTGGCGAGTTTGGCCAGACGCCGGGCGATCTCGGTCTTGCCCACCCCGGTCGGTCCGATCATCAGGATGTTCTTGGGCGTGATCTCGGGGCGGATGGACTCGTCGAGCTGCATGCGGCGCCAGCGGTTGCGCAGGGCAATGGCTACGGCTCGCTTGGCGGCATCCTGACCAATGATGTGACGGTCCAGTTCGGACGCGATTTCTCTCGGGGTCATGCTGGACATTGATCAGAACTCCAGTTCTTCGATGGTGTGGTTCTGGTTCGTGTACACGCAGATGTCTGCAGCGATGACCAGGCTGTTCTGAACGATGGTGCGGGCATCCAGGTCGGTATGCCGGTAGAGAGCGCGGGCAGCAGACAGGGCATAGGGGCCGCCGGAGCCGATGGCCATCAATGAGTCCTCCGGCTCTATGACATCCCCGTTGCCGGTGATGATCAGCGAGGCTTCGCGATCAGCCACGATCAGCAGGGCTTCAAGGCGTCGCAGCATGCGGTCGGTACGCCACAGTTTGGCCAGCTCCACCGCCGAGCGCACCAGTTTGCCGTGGTGCTTTTCCAGCTGTTCCTCGAAGCGCTCGAACAACGTGAAAGCATCGGCGGTGCCGCCCGCAAATCCGGCAATGACCTGGTCCTTGTAGAGTCTGCGCACCTTGCGGGCATTGCCCTTCATGACGGTATTGCCCTGGGATACCTGGCCATCGCCACCGACGACAACCTTGTTGCCACGGCGGACCGAGACAATCGTAGTACCGTGATACTGTTCCAAACGACTACTCCTGCCGGTCACTGCCGGGAATCGGGACGAAAAGGGAATATGGGCGCAGACAAGCCGAATTCAAGGCAGTGTTGTGACGCCTACGGGCTCAGCCCCATGCGGATGCTGTCGATGCCGTTGCTGCGCAGGATGCCTTCAGCCTGGGCCACCTGCTCGCGGGTGTCGAAGGGGCCAACCTGTACCAGGAACAGCGTCTTTCCCAGAAGGGCTTCCTGCTTCACGCGGGAAAACAGCCCGAGCCCGAGCAGGCGATCACTCTGTGCCACGGCAGAGTTTTCCTGCTGGAACGCGCCGGCCTGGATCATGAAGCCGGATTCCCGCACTAGAGCAGTACTGGCCTGCATCTCAGTCTGCACGTCAGTCGGCACCTCGGCCGGCACGGCGGAGAGAGTTGCCGCAGGCTGCGGCATTGCATCAATGACAGTTGCCCCGCTTTCCGGGGTCTGCACAGCAAGCGCAGTATCGATGGCGCCTGCAGTACCCGTGACAGCCACAGGCGTCGGTGCCGACTGCGCGCCAGTGGTCGCCACGACGGTGGCGGCGCTGGCCTGGGGCATGTTGTCGACGATCAGCTCGTAATTGGGGAGTTCCTTGTAGAACTCCAGCTGCAGGCGTGTGGCGGCCTGTTCCAGTTCTTCGTTGCGACGCTGCTGCGCGGCTGCCTGTTCGGCTGCATTGCTGGCGACGGCTTCGGCACTCATATTGCCAACGGGGGGGAGTATCCCGGACAGGTAGATGAGGAAGAAGCTGAAGAAGCCCAGCACGGCACCTGTAATCAGGCCTGTGAAAAGCATGTTCCTGGCAGGCGGTGTCGGTGCCGGTTTCTGTCTGGCCTGTTCGGGAGCGGCGCGGCGTCTGGTCTTGGCAAAATCGTGAGCCATGATGTCCTTGCGTGGAATTTTTCTGGGGGTCGAGTGACGGCCATTATCCTGAAAAAAAGCGGCACCAACCACTGTTATTCCGGTGCAGGCATTGCTCTGGTGCGCAGATCAGATCATGTCCTGAGGATCGACATCCACCGACCAGCGCACGGAGCGCGCTTCGCGCAGGGCCTCTATCTGCGGACAGAGCCCGGCCAGCAAGTGCTGCAGTACCGGGCGCTGCTGAGCGCTGATCTGCAGCTGCGCGCGGAATTTGCCTGCACGCTTCTCCATGGGGGCAGGCAGTGGTCCCATCAGGGTAATCCCAGTGTCTCCGGATTCGCGCAGCCGCGCATCGGCAAGGGTGCGTACAAAAGAGAGGAAACTCTCGGGCGCGCGATAGTCTTCGGCTTCGGCGCGGATCAGCGCCAACGCGCAATACGGCGGCATTCCTGCCACCCGGCGCTCTTCCAGCAGAACACTGGCAAAATGTCCGTAGCCGTCCCTCACCAGCGTCTGCAGAGTGGGATGGCCGGCATGCCGGGTCTGAATCAGCACTTCTCCCGGTATACCCTCGCGCCCTGAGCGCCCTGCCACCTGCATCAGCAGTTGCGCCGTGTGTTCCTGACCCCGGAAATCGGCGCTGAACAGGCCGGCATCCGCATCCAGTACAGCGACCAGTGTGACCCGTGGAAAGTGGTGCCCCTTTGCCAGCATTTGTGTCCCGATGAGAATGCAGGGGCCGCCCTGATGCACTTCATTCAGCAAAACATCCAGTTCATTCTTGCGACGTGTGGTATCCCGGTCTATTCGCAGCACGCGAGTGTCGGGGAACAGTCCCTGCAGCCAGGCCTGACTGCGTTCGGTGCCCAGACCGAGAGCCTGCAGATTGCGTGACTTGCAGAGCGGACAGTGACGGTCGATGGGGCGACGGGCATCGCAATGGTGACAGCGCAAATGCGGCGTAGTCTTGTGCAGCGTCATCCGGGCGTCGCAGTGTGCACATTCCGAAATCCAGCCACAATCACCGCATTGCAATATGGGCGCAAAGCCGCGCCGATTCAGAAATACCAGTACCTGATTGCCTGCCTGGAGATGGCTGCCAATGCGAGCGAGCAGAGGGCCGGAAAAGCCTTCCTGCACCAGCTCCTGAGTGGTGTCCACCAGATGCAGCGTTGGCTGGGCTGCGTGTCCTGCCCGTTCGGTGAGGGGCAGGTGCGCATAGCGGCCGGCACGCACGTTGAAGAGAGACTCCAGACTGGGTGTAGCCGACCCCAGCACAATGGCGATGTTTTCGCGTCGGGCACGGACGATTGCCAGATCCCGGGCGGAATAGCGAAAGCCGTCCTGTTGCTTGAATGAGCCATCGTGTTCCTCGTCCACAATCAGCACCCCCGGTCGGGCCATGGGCGTGAACAGCGCGGAGCGGGTGCCAATGATGATTCGGGCTATTCCGTCCCGCGCATCGAGCCATGCATGCAGGCGCTCGGTGTCGGTCAGGCCGGAGTGCAACACGGCAATCCGGCACTGGAAGCGGCGCCGGAAGCGGCTGATGGTTTGGGGGGTGAGGCTGATTTCCGGCACCAGAACCAGTGCTTGCTGACCTTTCGCAAGCACGGTAGCAATGATCTGCAGATAGACCTCTGTCTTGCCGCTGCCAGTCACGCCGTCCAGCAAATAGCAGCTGTAGCCGCCCAGCCCGCCGGCCACTGCGTCCACTGCATGTTGCTGCTCTGCATTCAGTACCAGGCTGAGCTCCTGCGGGGGGCGCAGATTGAGCGCCGTTGTCGCAGGTCCGTCATCTGCTTCCTCCTGCATCAGCACCGGTCCGGCGGACACCAGTGCGGCAAGCGCTGCCGTGGAAATTTCTGACTCCAGAATGGATGTCTTGTCCAGTTCGCCATGTTCACTGAGAAAATCGATGATCTCGCGCTGGCGTGGTGCGCGGCGCAGGGCGTCCTCCGGCAGGCCATGACCGGCGTCGGAAAGGCGCCACACTTTGCGGGGTGGCCGCGCGGCGGGGCGGTCCTGGCGCAACAGGGCGGGCAGCATGGTCTGGAACACTTCGCCCGGCGGATGCTGATAGTACTGCGCTGCCCAGACGTAAAGTTCCATGAGAGAAGCCGGCAGCAGTGCTTGTTGGTCAATCAGGTGCAGGGCTCTCTTCAGTTTGCCGGTGGGCACACTGCTTTGAGTCTGCAAGGACACCAGAATGGCGACCAGCGTGCGTGTTCCGAAAGGCACTGCAACGCGCATTCCCGGTCTGAGTGCCCTGACTCCTGCATCATCCAGACCCTCCGGAGGCAGGTAGTCGAACAGGCGCCGCAGAGGCGATGGCACAGCCACACGCAAGAGGACAGGTGTCACGAACGGGGGTGCTGTCATGGGCGACTGGGGCATGGCGAGCTGCAAGGGAAGCGTTGGAGAGGCGCACTGGCGCCGGTGGGTTGAAGCATGGTAAGTGGATTGCCGGACTGCCGCAACCGACGCAGGCAAGCGCCTGTCCTGCCCCGCCGGATTTGGTTTATACTCGCCGCCACTTTGTAACCCGGCACGATGGAGTAGAGGCACATGAACACAGACTCGGTCCCCGCAGAATTGTTGCTGGTCAGGGAACAGATTGATCGTATCGATCATGGTCTTGTGCTGCTGCTGGCCAACCGTTTCGCGCTGACGCGGCGAGTGGGAGTTCTGAAGGCGGAACACGGGCTTGAAGCTCTTGATCCCGAGCGGGAAAGTCGCAAGCTCGCCGAGATTCGCAGACTCTGCGAAGTCAACGGAGTGGATTCCGACCTGATGGTCGAAATTCTGGCGCGGGTGATGGCGGAAGTGGTCAAGAACCACAAGGCCATCAGAGAAGGCGGAGCTCCGGCGCCCTGAAGCCTGGGCAATCTGTCCATTCACGCAAATGCTGCTATTGCCAAAGCAATGCTCTTTGGTAGAATGCACGCCCCTTTCGCTGGCGGTCCTCTCGTCCAGCGGAAATCAAACAATGAGGTAGAGGCATGAAACCCGATATTCACCCCAATTACGTAGCGATGACTGCTACCTGCAGTTGCGGCAATGTGCTGAAGACGCGCTCCACGCTCGGCAAGGACATTCTTGTTGACGTGTGCTCTGATTGCCACCCCTTCTACACGGGCAAACAGAAGATCCTCGACACTGGTGGTCGAGTGGATCGTTTCAACAAGCGCTTTGGTGGTCGTACACTGAAATAAGCTGTTTGAACCCGTCATTGAAAGGCGTCCGGGGCAACCCTGACGCCTTTTTGTGTTTCCGGCCGTTTGACAGGATATCTCAGAATATGATCTCGATGGTGGGTTCTTCATCCCGCGCCGGCTGGGCGTTCGGGCTCGGCCTTACCGCGGCGCGTTGCGATTCCGTGGGGTCGTTCTCTTCCATGAACAGCTCGAACATCGTGTTGGCCTGATCAGGGCGGGCGCTGCGTCCGGTTTGTTTCTCCACCAGTCTGTCTACCAGCCCGTCCGGGCGTTCCAGCATGCGCTCCGGCGTTCCTTCCAGCACTGCCTTCATGTAGTCGATCCAGATCGGTACCGGCACTGTGGCGCCCTGCTCACTTTCCCCCATGGGCTGCGGCTGGTCGAAGCCGATGAAGACACTGGTGGCCACATCACGATTGAAGCCGGTGAACCACAGTTCGGAAGGACCGTTTGTTGTTCCGGTCTTGCCCATCAGATCCTTGCGGGGAATCTCGCGGCCCACGCGTCGCCCGCTGCCTTCTTCAATCACCGAACGCAACATGCTGCCGAGCACATAGGCAACGCGGGCATCCACCACTTGTTCTGCCGGCATTTCGTTGTAGCCAATGGACTCGCAGGACTTGCCGCAGGCAACGCTCTGCGCGGGCAATGGAATCAGCCCGTCGACGGTGCGAATCTGCTTGATGAGGGTAGGAGTCACTTTCTGGCCTCCGTTGGCAATTGTGGCAAACGCGCCGGCCATCTCGATGGGTGGGACGTCCTGGCTGCCCAGCGCCACCGTCAGGTCGACGCGCGGGAAGTGGTCGGTGGTGACGCCGAAACGTTTGGCGAACGGCAGAACGACATCAGAGCCAAGCTGTTCGTAAAGCCGTACAGCCGGAATATTGCGTGAATTGGTCAGTGCCGTGCGCAGCGTGATGGGGCCGGCGAAATTGTTTTCGAAATTGCGGGGACGATAGTCACCACGGGCAAATGCGGCATCGTTGATGATCGTGGCCGGGGTATAGCCGCTTTCCAGTGCAGCGCCATAGACGAAGGGCTTGAACCCCGAGCCAGGCGGACGGGCAGTTGTGACACGATTGACCTGGCTTAGCGCGAAGTCATAACCGCCCACGAGGGCCAGGATGTCGCCATTGTCAGGCGATACCGAAACGATCGCACCTTGCAGGTCCGGAATCTGACCGAGAGACCAGCCACCGCTGGCGGTTTGTTTCATGCGGATCAGGTCGCCGACCTTGACGATGTCGGCCGCACGCTCCGGACGCGGCCAGGCGCGCCCACGGTCGATGAACGGTGCTGCCCAGCTGAGCCCTTCCCAGGGGATGCTTACGCTGCTGCCATCCTGCAACATGGCCTTGATGTCTCGTTCGCCGACTTCCGACACCACGCCCGGGTGCTGATTGCCCAGTAACTGCTGTGTGGAAAGTGCCTGCATCCAGATGTCCGTTGCAGACTGGCCTTCAGGGACCTCGATGTGGGACTCCGGGCCGCGGTAGCCGTGACGCTTGTCATAGTATTCTTCAAGGCCGTTGGTCAGGGCGCGATTGGCGATGGCCTGCTTTTCGCTGTGAATACTGGTAGTGACTTCAAAGCCTCGGCGATAGATATCTTCGCCGTACTGCGCGTAAAGGTCCTGGCGCACCATTTCGGCGACATAAGGGGCGCTGACCTCGATCCGGCGATTGTAGCGCCGCGCGTTGTCAGGCGTGTTGATCGCCTCTTCATATTCGGCGCGGGTGATCATGTCCTGCTCGTACATCTTGGTCAGTACCACATTGCGTCGCGTCGTTGCCCGTGCCTGATCAGCTATGGGGTTGCACGGAGACGGACAGGGCAGAACCGAGGTCAGCATGGCGAACTGCGGCAGTCCCAGTTCCCAGATGGGCTTGCCGTAGTAGGCATAGGCAGCAGCATTGATGCCATCCGCACCGGAGCCAAAGTAGATCAGATTCAGGTAAAGCGTGATGATCTCTTCCTTGGTGAGCTCACGCTGGATGCGAAACGCAAAGGGAATTTCCTTCAGCTTGCGGGCATAGACCGTGTCACTGTCGAAGGAAATGTTGTTCGCCAGCTGCATGGTGATGGTGCTGCCGCCGCCGAGATTGATGCCGCGCACAAAACCGTAGAATCCGCGCATCAGGCCGCGGATGTCCACGCCGGAGTGGGAGTAGAAGCGAGGGTCCTCACTGGCGATCACGGAATTGATCATCATCGGCGGTATCTGTTCGTAAGGAACGGGGTCGCGGCGGATCCCGATCTCGTCAATCAGCTGGTTGTCTGCAGTGAGAATGCGCAGGGGCGTCTCCAGCTGCACGTCGCGGTAGGATTCGGCTGAAGGCAGCTGCGGTGACAGGTAGAGGAATGCAGCCGCAGCCACCATGGTGCCGCCGCTGGCGCAGAAGATGCCGAACCAGAACAGGCCTCGGAGCAATGTCTTGATACTGGAGTTCACGGGTGATGCCACACTGGTTCGACGCTGGGTTGGTCACTTGCTGCAAGAGAGACCTGAAATTGCCGGAATTCATGTGCACGGCAATAACAGACTGACTGCATTATATACGCTGGAACCCGATTAATCTTGAGTGGAATTGTCGGGATTGGGAGTTCGAATGCCGGCCGGCAAATGCTGCAGAATGCAGGCACGAAAGCCCTCTTGATTGTCACTATTTAGTTATTAAAAACAAATTGTTGCAGCACTTTTTGCAGCATTCCCGAGGTGCAATTCGTAGCGCGCAGGATATACGCCTGTCTGGCTCAAGAGTGTGCGCATGATCAACCTTTTAGTCGAAGATTTGAACTGGTTGGCAACATAAAGTTATTTGTTGAAATACCGATATAATCTGTTGAATATCATATATAAATTTGTTTTGATGTCGCAAATGCCAAAAGTGACTCCTTTGCGGGAGGTATTTCTGATGCGAGTCTATACTCGAAGTCGACGCGATTCCAATGCTGCTGGACGACAACTTTAGGCTTAAGACAGTGCTGCAATTTCTGAGCAAGAAAACGAAGACCCTTCTGGGAGTGGATATCAGTTCCACTGCCGTGAAGCTTCTTGAACTGAGCCTCAGCAACGGCCGCTATCGCATCGAGAACTATGTCATCCGGCAGCTGCCCTTCAATGCCGTGGTCGAGAAGAACATCAGCGACATCGATGCAGTCGGCGATGCCATACGCCAGGCCATCTCCATCCTGAAGCCCTCCACGAAGGAAGCGGCTGCGGCGGTGGCTGGCTCCGCAGTCATCACCAAGATCATTGAAATGAATGCCGCGATGAATGATTCCGAAATGGAAAATCAGATCATCGTCGAGGCCGATCAGTACATCCCGTATCCCCTGAGCGAAGTGTCCATCGATTTTGAGCGCCAGGAGCAGAAGGACCCGAAGTCTGACTTCGTTGACGTGCTGCTGGCGGCCTGTCGCAAGGAGAACGTCGAATCCCGAGTCGCTGCTTTGCAGTCCGGCGGGCTTCTGGCGCGCGTAGTGGATATCGAGGCCTACGCGATGGAGCGCGCCTTTGGACTGCTGCAGCCACAGATCGCCAGCGCAGACGCCAGCACAGTCGCGATTCTGGACATTGGCGCGACCATCACCACTCTCCATGTGCTGCTTGAAGGCAAGACAATCTACACGCGTGAACAACTGTTCGGCGGGCGCCAGCTGGTGGAAGACGTGCAGCGGCGCTTCGGTCTGTCGGCTGTCGAGGCCGAAAATGCGATTCGACGGGGCACCCTGCCCGAGGAATACGAACAGGAAATTCTCGCACCCTTCAAGGACGCCGCTGTGCAGCAGGTCAGCCGCTCCTTGCAGTTCTTTTTCTCCTCCAGTCAGTACAACGACGTGGATCAGATCATCCTGGCCGGTGGTTTGGCTGCCATCGACGGCCTGGCAGGGCTGGTTCGCGAGCAACTGGCGACCCCGGCGCTGGTGGCAAACCCTTTCCAGGACATCGCCATCAGCAGCAAGGTGAACAAGACTCTGCTCGCCAATGATGCGCCGGCGCTGATGATCGCCTGCGGACTGGCCATGAGGAGCAAGTACTGATGGCGCGCATCAATCTACTGCCCTGGCGGGAACAGCTTCGCGAAGAGCGCAAGCGCGAATTCTTTGTGCTGCTGCTGGGTGTCGTCATCATCGCTGGTGGAATACTGTTTCTGGTCGACCGCAATTTCCGCAGTGACATCCGCTACCAGCAGTTCCGCAATGATTTCCTGCGCAGCGAGGTGCTTGTGCTGGATGCGCGCATTGCCGAGATTGACGAGCTCAAGGAGCAGAAGGCGCAGATCAGCTCGCGCATGGAAGTAATTCAGGATCTGCAGGGCTCGCGCCCTGTCATTGTGCGCATCTTCGACGAGCTGGTGAAGGCATTGCCTGCCGGCGTCTATTTCAACTCCTTGCAGCGTACCGGTGACCGTCTCCAGATTGAGGATATTGCTGAGTCCAACAACAAGGTGTCAGAGCTGATGCGCCGCATCGACGATTCGGAGTGGTTCATCAATCCCAGCCTGCAGCAGATTTCCGCCGCCTCGGCAGATGTCAATTCCGATCAGCGCGAAGCCAATGCTTTCTCGCTGACCTTGTTCATGCAGGCACCTGACCGCGGGGAGGAGCTGTGACATGGCACTTCCCACATTGATCAAGGAGCTGCAGAGCTTCGATTGGAACAACCTCAGTGACATTGAGTCAATCGGCGTCTGGCCAGGGGTAGTCAAGTTCATTCTGGCTGCCGCTTTGTTTGTGGTATGCCTGGCGGGCGGATTCTGGTTCGACATTCGCAATCTGCAGGCCGAGTTGAGCCGCTGGGAGGCGGAAGAGAGCACACTGCGGATAGAATTCGAACAAAAAGCGGTGCTGGCTGCGAATCTGGAAGAATACAAGGCACAGACGGTAGAGATGGAAAATGCATTCTCGGAGTTGTTGCGCCAATTGCCCAGCCGCACGGAAGTTCCAGACCTCGTGGACGATGTGACAGAAACCGGTCTCGGTGCAAGCCTGACTGACCTGCCTGATTTCTTCGTGCCATTCAAAACTGGACTATAGCCCCGGCTTTCATAGTTGAATTGCACTTCTGTTTGAACTCGATTGGCGTCATGTTCTCCAGGCTGGAGTGCGGTCGAACATGATTGTAATGCTCTCTCCAACTC
>CAMCRC010000046.1 GCA_945877175.1 Klebsiella pneumoniae
CCCCCGCTCCCACAGTCAGAGGGCGCTCCTACAGGTCCAGATCTGCGAGCATGTCCGCCACGCGTGTGAGCACGCCGTTCTTCATCACCATCTCCACCGCCGCCGCGTGCCGCACATCCTCCAGCGGATTGCCGCGCACCATGATCAGGTCAGCAATCTTGCCCACTTCAAGCGAGCCAAGGTCCCTGTCCGCAAACGCATACCGCGCCGCATTGATCGTCACGGCCTGCAACGCCGCGTGATTGCCCACGGCTGGCGCATAGGCCCGCAGCTGCGCGTGCATCGCCAGTGCAGGCCAGCCCAGCGGCGTGTCCGAGCCGATGGTGACCAGCCCCCCGCCCTGTGCGATGTCTGCAGGTGTGGCCACAATGCCGACCATGGTCTGCACCTGCGCCGCCGTGGGTGGCGACGAGAGTTCGTTGATGATCTGCGCCGTGTAGTTCTCGGGCATCAGGCGCAGGAAGCGCGGGTCTTCCAGCAGACCCGGATCATTGCCCAGCACGTTGTTGCGCGGTGAATGATGACTCGACAGGTCGAAATCCCCCGTGGAAAACAGCGTCATCACATCCTGATAGCTGCGCCCTGACGCCGTTTCCGCCCAGCTGTAGCCCATGCGCTGGCTGGCCGACAGATGCGTGGCCGCGCTCAGACCCGACTGCACGCCGGGCGACAGGAAGTGGGAACCACTCGGCACGCCCATCGCCTGGGCAGCCTGCGCCGTGATGTGGAAATAGCTCACCGGCGCGCGCACATAGACCTTCAGGAAGTCCATCTCCAGCGCGTGGGCCTTGTCCAGTTCGACGGCCAGCGCCTGCTCGTCATGCACGGAACGGTGATGACCATAGAACGGGCGTTGCCCGTCGAACAGTGGCGAGGTCAGCATGCGCGGCCCCAGCAATTTGCCCGACTCAATGGCTTCGTGAATCAGCATGGTGTGATACGTGGAGCCCCCGTTGGAGAGCACCGAGGTCAGCCCGAAGGCGGACTGCACCGCATACCACTGGGCCGTCAGGTCCAGCACGCGGGGATGCACGTGGGCGTCCCACATGCCGGGCATGACCGTCAAGGCGGACGCGTCGATGAAGCGCGCGCCTGCCGCCGCGGCGTCCGCCTCCGGATTCAGGCCGGCCTCTCGTATCTCCACGATGCGGCTGCCCTGCAGCACCAGCAGCCGGTTCTGCTGCAGCACCGGTTCGACGCCATCCCACAGCCCGCCCGCCAGCACATGGGTCAGGCCGGTGGCCGCGGGACGCTGCCATTGCAGCGCCACGGGAATTGTCACGGTGTCGCCGCCCTCGACACTCACGGTGCGCAGTTCGCCGCTGGCCAGATACAGAATGCGCCGGGAATCGGCGCTCCACTCCGGCATGTCGGCGGCATCGGCGCTCAAGGCGCGGGCCGGACCAGTGGGCGTACCATCGGCAGCCACTGGCAGAACATGCAGCACCGAGCGCATGATGAAGGCCATCCAGCGGCCATCGGGCGACCACACCGGGCCGGCTTCGAAGCGGTCGGACAACTGGTCAGGCAGGGGCGCTGGTTCATGGAACACCCATTCCCCTGTCTCCACATCCACCACCTGAATCAGATTGCGACCTTCGCGGTACCGGGTGTTGGCGCGCTGCATGCCCGCGAAGGCCACGGTGCGGCTGTCGGGCGCCCAGGTGGGCCGGCCGATGCTGTTGCCATAATTCTGATCCAGCACATGACGGGCCTGGCCGCTGGCGATCTCATGCACCCACAAAGACTGATCGCGCCCGTCGATGAAGGCGATGCGTGTACCATCCGGCGCCATGGCCGGAGAGATCATGCGGGCTTCGAGGGTTTGCGTGATGCGCTCTATCTCGCCCGTAGCCGGGTCGGTGGCATAAAGGTCAGGCCGGCCATCGGCATGACGATCAGATGTGAAGTAGATCCGTGTGTCCTGGGTACCCCAGAACACGGTGCCTTCGATGGCCGCATCGTCGGTCAGCTGCACGGGGGTCTCGCCAATGCGCATCACCCAAAGGTCGTTGAGCGCCGTGAAGGCCACCTGGGTGCCGTCGCGCGACAGAGCCGGCGAATAGAGGCCCCGCACTGGCTGCGGCGCGCTGTCATCGAAGTGATGATCCACCGCCTCGGTGACAGGACGCTGCAAAGTGAATACTGCACGAAAGGGCACAATCTGCGCGTCGGGCGACGCGATGGTGCGAACCTTGATCTGGCCGTCGGCGGTGTAGACATAGCGACCGTCCGGCAACCAGCTTGCGGGGAAAGGAAAAATGTCCTCGTCCTGCGTGATGACCTGCTCCCGAACGACCAGCTGGCGCTCATGATTCTGGTAGATCAGGCCCGTGCCGTCGGGCAGCCAGGCGGGAGCAAACACCTCGCCTTCGGCTTCGGAGACACGCCCCAGCGTCTGCGTCTGCCCTGCCGCATCGACACTGCGTACCTCATTGCCGTCCACATAGGCGATCTGCGTGCCATCCGGCGAACCGGCGGGGGAATGCACATCGTCGGGAGATTGCGTCCAGCGTTGATAGTCACCGCTGGCCAGCGTCACCGTCCAGATGTCGTAGGTGCCCTCGCCGCTGCGGTCTGAGGAAAACGCGATGCGCTCGCCGAACCACGCGGGCTCCCGGTGATCCCAGGGACCGCTTGTGACAGCCCGGGCATTGCTGCCGTCACGATCGGCAATCCACACCTGATAGTAATGGCCTTCGTAATTCTGGAACGCGATCTGTGTTCCGTCGGGTGACCAGGAAGGTGCTGTAATTTCCATGTGCCAGTCGGTGAGACGCTGCGCGTCGCCACCAGTCACCGGCAGCGTCCAAAGCACCCCCTGCAGCGCCATTGCCAGCGTGCTGCCATCAGGTGATGCAGCCACCGCCATGTTCGTTCCCTCGGTCATCACGATGGGAATTTCGCGCTGCGGGACATCGCTCTGCGCGAGCAATGAGGCCGGAGCAAGCAGAATCACAACGACAGCAAGTGCAGCCACGTTCGCCTGCAGGCTAGCGCAGACGCGCCACATAGCATTGATTGACATCAAGAGATCCTCGCGGGAATGGTCGGCCTGTGAAATATGATTCAAAACCAGAGGCAATATTCGCGCCAGTGCCAACCGACGGGCGTGGGAGTGTCCATTCTGCAGGAGCGGGCTAGCCCGCGAATATCCGTAGGATTTCCCGCCCCGAACAGCGACAGGTTCGCGGGCTAGCCCGCTCCCACAATTTTATCGACATACACGATATGCAGCGTCTCCGCCCCAAACGCAATAATGTCGCCACCCACAATCTTCTTGCGCTTCTGAGTCTCCACCACGCCATTGAGCGTTACCTGTCCTTCAGCGATGACGGCTTTGGCCTCGGCTCCGCTGCCTGCAAGCCCTTCGAATTTCAGAATCTTGTACAGCTCTACCGGCTCTACATTGATGGTCACATCACGCATGGTGATCTCCTTCCTTCAGGGACATATTTCGGGATCGCACTTTCATCGCCCCCACACATTGTGAGTGGGCCTGGGCGCCGGCGTTTGCGGCTCTGGATCCGGTTCCGCCTCAGGGGCAGAAGTCACCCGCAGCCGCGCCTGCAATCCCTTGAGGAAATTGCGCAGCAGCTGATCTTCGCAATGGCGGTAATGCTTGTGGTCGGGCCGGCGGAACAGGGCGGTCAGCTCGTGATTGCTGAAGTTCAGGCCGGTCTCCGCCAGCACGGCGCGCACATCGTCGGACTGCAGGTTCAGCGCGATACGCAGCTTCATCAGCACCATGTTGTTGGTCAGGCGCGCTTCGGGCACTGGCGCAGGTCCGTCCCGGCGCCCGCGCCGGGCATTGATCAGCCCGTTCAGGAACAAGGCCATGTCGCGATCGTCGATCGGCTGGAAACCCTCGTCCGCCTCCTGCTTGAGCCAGGCACAGACTAGCTCGCGGGACACCGGATGGTCGGCGCCGGCGAACACCTCGATCATCTGCGAGTCGTTGAAATCGAAGGTATAGCGAATGCGGCGGAGCACGTCGTTCAGGTTCATGGAAGAGAGAGTCTCGACAGGAGTGGGGGCAACTGACGGCATATTACCTCAAAGCAGATGACCTTCTCCCGTGTGTATGGGTAAAATCACGGCACTTACCCTCCCAAAAGGACACCAGGAATGCGAATGCTGTTGCTCATACTGACTCTACTGACTTCCGCCACCGCCCAGACTGCGCTCGCGGCCGACATCACCATGGCACAATGCAACGAGAACATTGCCGAGATGAATGCAAACCTGCCCATGCAGCTTGACGGCATTACGACCTGGGTCAGCACCACCTGCGAGGACAAGGGCAACAGTGTGATCGATCTGGTGTACGGCAACCAGGTCGTCGACGGCAACGCCATCACCCAGGCGCAGCTGGATACCGTGCTGCCAAGCCTCATCGCGTCCTGGTGCTTCGGGCCCACTCTGGCGCCGCTGATGCAGGTCGTGGACACCATTCACTACAAATACGATTTCGCAAATGGCCAGCACATCGGCGATCTCTACTTCAAGGAAGCGGATTGCAACATGGCCGAACGCTTTCCCGACCAGCAGTAAGCTGCTCGGTTCTTCTCCATGCGCAGCGTCGTCAAGCACCTGCACCTCGCTGTCCCCGCCGAAGCGGTGTGGGACATCGTCGGAAATGTGGCCCGGATCGACTGGGTGCCCGTCATCACCTCCTGTCAGCTCGACGGCGATGTCCGCACAATGCAGATGACCGGGGTTGGCACCGTGCAGGAACGCATCCTGCATCGCGATGCCGAGTCGATGTCACTGGAATACGGACTCATCAACAATGCCAATGTCGCCGTGCACAAGGCGACATTGAAAGTGATGGCGGTCGGCAATGGCTGCGAACTGCAGTGGACAACCCTGATTGAACCGGACGCCCTGGAGCCGCTCATAGAGAGCGGTATGCAGTCCGCCATTGTGGCACTGTGTGCTCTGCTGGGTGTCCGCTCAGACACCTGAGCCTCACGCCGAACAGATCAGCCCCTGCATGCCCGGCACCACGCGTGTGACTCCCGCAGTCGCGCGAATGTCGCGCGAGTCGCCGGGAGCCAGTCAATTCGCTTTCGGGTGTCCTTTCAAAAACATTCGAGGCATCATTCCACGGCACCCTTCAAAAGAACCAGACGATAACGATGACGACCATGGAAGACAAAGCTGTCAGGCGCGCATACACCCAGGCTCAGCGGGTCGGCCTTTACCTCGGCCCCGCCTTGTTCACTCTCACCTTGCTGTTCTTCGAGCCGGACGGCCTGAGCTTCGAAGCCCGAGCCGTGCTGGCGACAACGCTGTGGGTTGCTACCTGGTGGATTACTGAATCCATCCCCATTCCCGTCACGTCCCTGCTGCCGATCGTCCTGCTTCCAGCGACCGGCGCTCTGAGCAATGCCGCTGTTACCGCAGCCTATGGCGACGACATCATCTTCCTGTTTCTGGGTGGATTCTTCATTGCCTCGGCCGTCGAGAAATGGAATCTGCATCGTCGCATCGCACTGGGCATCATCGCGTTCGTGGGCACCAGCACGCAGCGAATTCTGCTGGGCTTCATGATTGCCACGGCCTTTCTGTCGATGTGGGTTTCGAACACGGCTGCCGTCATGATGATGATCCCCATGGCTCTGGCCATAACCGCGCAGGTTGCGGCGGCGCTCAAGGACACTCCGGAAGAAGGTGACATTCCCATCTTCGAGAAGGCACTGATCTTTGGCGTCGGTTACGCGGGGACGATCGGCGGTGTGGGCACGCTGATCGGCACGCCGCCCATCACCATCCTTGCCGCCCAGATGCGGGAGCTGTTCGATGTCGAGATCAGTTTCGCCTCCTGGATGATGGTAGGCGTCCCGTTGGTAATCACCCTGCTGACGGCCACCTGGCTGTATCTGGGACGCGTCGCGTTTCCCATGCGCATTCACGGCATACCCGGAGGCCGGGCGCTGATCGCCAACGAACGTGCGAAGCTCGGGCGCATCTCCTACGAGGAAACCGTTGTCGCCAGCGTGTTTGCCGGCGCCGCTTTCCTCTGGATCACACGGGGCTTCCTGTGGACAGGCCTGTTCCCGGAGCTGCGCGACGGCATGATTGCCGTGCTGGCAGCCATGGTGCTGTTCATGGTGCCGGTGGGCACTGGCGGGCAAGGGCGCATTCTGGACTGGAAGGATTCCCGGGACATACCCTGGGGCATCCTGCTGCTGTTCGGCGGCGGACTGGCCATTGCGGTGGGCTTTCGCGATACAGGACTGTCCAGCTGGATGGGCTCGCAGCTGACCGTGCTGGACAACGTGCATGTGCTGATCATCATCGCCTGCGCAACGCTGCTGGTGATGTTCCTCAGCGAGGTCACCTCGAACACGGCCACCGCGACGATGATTCTGCCCGTAGCCGCGGCCCTGGCGCTGACGCTGAACATTCACCCCTTTGCGCTGATGATCGCCTGTGCGCTTGCAGCCAACTGCGCCTTCATGCTGCCGGCGGGCACCCCTCCGAATGCCATCATCTTCGCTACCGAGAAACTGACCATCCGGGAAATGGTGTGGGTGGGTTTCATAATCAACCTGGTGTCCACGCTCCTCATTGTGCTGCTGGTGTACTACCTGGTGCCGGTTGTATTCAGCATTGATTTGAACGTGGTGCCCGACTCCTTCCGGCTGTAAATGCAAACGGCGACGTGCAGCACACGTCGCCGTTTGCAGTGCCGGCCTTGCCGGCATCACGCTGCGCAGATCAGATGTCGAAACGATCCAGCATCATCACCTTGTTCCAGGCTGCAACGAAGTCCTGTACGAACTTCTCGTGGCCATCAGCAGACGCATACACTTCCGCGATGGAGCGCAGCTCCGAGCTGGAGCCGATTGCCAGGTCCACCGGCGTGGCCGTCCACTTCACTTCACCTGACGCGCGGTCACGCCCCTCATACACCCCTTCCGTGGCAGACGGTGCCCACTCTGTGGACATGTCCAGCAGATTCACGAAGAAGTCGTTGCTCAAGGTGCCGGGACGCTCAGTAAAGACACCGTGCTCGATACCGGCAGCGTTTGCGTTCAGGGCTCGCAGACCGCCCACCAGTACCGTCATCTCGGGCACAGTCAGCGTCAGCAGGTTTGCACGGTCCACCAGCATCTCCGCAGGTGAGCGCTCATTGCTGCCAGCGTAATAGTTGCGGAAGCCGTCAGCTGTGGGCTCCAGCACCGCGAACGACGCAGCATCGGTCTGCTCTTCTGTCGCGTCGGAACGGCCTGGCGTGAAAGGGACTTCCACGTCGAAGCCAGCATCCGCGGCTGCCTTCTCGACTGCTGCAACGCCTGCCAGCACGATCATGTCTGCAAGGGACACGCGCTTGTCGCCAGACTGCTCGTCATTGAACGTTTCCTGGATGCCTTCAAGACGCGTCAGCACGCTCTCCAGCTCTGCAGGATTGTTCACCGGCCAGTCCTTCTGAGGCGCCAGACGCACACGGGCTCCATTGGCGCCGCCACGCAGATCGGTTCCACGGAATGAACCCGCTGACGCCCACGCTGTACGCACCAGTTCTGACACGCTCAGTCCTGAATCCAGAATCTCGGCTTTCAGTGCAGCGACATCCGCAGCATCCACCTGCGCGTGGTCCACGGCAGGCACCGGGTCTTGCCAGATCAGGTCTTCAGCCGGCACTTCATCGCCAAGGTAACGAGAACGTGGTCCCATGTCCCGGTGCGTCAGCTTGTACCATGCCTTGGCGAAGGCCAGCTCGAACTCGGCGGGGTTGTCCAGGAAGCGGCGGGAAATCTCGCCGTACGCCGGGTCGTAACGCAGAGACAGATCTGTCGTGAACATGATCGGCGCATGGCGCTCGTCAGGGTTGTGAGCATCCGGCACGAGATTGGCCGCAGCGGCATCAGAAGGCTCCCACTGAATCGCACCGGCAGGACTGCGTGTCTGCACCCATTCGTAGGCATACAGATTCTGCAGGTACTGCATGGTCCACGCCGTGGGGTTCATCGTCCAGGCGCCTTCCAGCCCGCTGGTGATCGTGTCTTCGCCTTTACCCTCTCCGCAGGTATTGGTCCAGCCCAGCCCCTGTTCTTCCACACCCGCTGCCGCCGGCTCTGCGCCGACACAGCCTGTGGGTGCCGCCGCGCCATGGGCTTTGCCGAAGGTGTGACCGCCGGCAATCAGAGCGACTGTCTCTTCATCGTTCATCGCCATGCGACCAAAGGTCTCGCGAATATCGTTTGCCGCCAGCAAGGGATCAGGTACCCCATTCGGGCCTTCCGGATTCACATAGATCAAGCCCATCTGTACGGCTGCCAGCGGGCTCTGCAGCTGGCGGTCGCCGCTGTAGCGTTCGTCACCCATGAATTCTGCTTCCGGTCCCCAGTACACGAGGTCCGGCTCCCAGTCATCGGCTCTGCCGCCAGCAAAACCGAAGGTCTTGAAGCCCATGGATTCAAGCGCAACGTTGCCGGTCAGCACCATCAGGTCAGCCCAGGATATGCTGTTGCCGTACTTCTGCTTGATCGGCCACAACAGGCGACGCGCCTTGTCCAGATTGGCGTTGTCGGGCCAGCTGTTCAATGGCTCGAAGCGCTGCTGACCGCCCGCGGCACCGCCACGGCCATCCGCCACACGGTAAGTACCGGCGCTGTGCCAGGCCATACGGATGAAGAATGGGCCGTAATGTCCGTAGTCAGACGGCCACCAGTCTTGAGATTCGGTCATCAATGCTATGATTTCGCCTTTGATCGCAACCAGATCCAGTTCACTGAAGGCTTCCGCATAGTCGAAGTCTGCACCCAGCGGGTTGGACTCCACACTGTGCTGGCGCAATGGACTGAGGTTCAATTGTTCGGGCCACCAGAATTGCGTGGAGCGGGGCTCTTCCTGAGCATAGGCGGGGTTGGCCAGCATCAGGGGGGCAGCACCGATTGTCAGAGCGGCCAGCAGTGGAAGGGTGATGGGGAGTGTGCGTCGAGCCATTGTTATCGTCCTCTTGGGTTGGTAGCGTAAGTAGGCGATATAGTAAACAGATCGATTTATTCTTATAAATAGAAAGAATAACTGATAACGATATGAAAAGGACTCGCGGAACAACGCGGCGCAGGTGTATCCGCGAATCGCAGCGTTGCCATGCCTGCTCGGGAAACGCTGCCATAAAACTGTCACGACAAGCGACTACCATGCGCAGATCAAATACGAATGCAATCTGTCTCCAATGAGTAGTGAGGTGACATGTGAGCCGAATAGTTTACGGCGCAGCAGGAGAAGGCTCCGGACACACAAGCAGAGCGCGGGAAATGTTGCGCCACTTGCTGCAGCAGGGCCATGAAGTGCGCGTGGTCGGCTATGGCCGCAGCTATGCGGCGCTCAAGGAAGAGTTCAACTGCCTTGAAATAGAAGGGCTGCACATCGTCAGCGTCGACAACAAAGTCAGCGTCTTTGGAACGGTCACCCACAATCTTCGCCGCGCACGCCGAGCTATCGTACGCAATCGAGTGCTGGTGCAACTCTTCAATGAATTCAAACCCGACGTCGTCATCACCGATTTCGAACCGGCGACAGCCTGGCTTGCCAACTGGCGCAAGATCCCACTGATCAGTCTCGACAATCAGCATCGCCTGCGATACATGAAATTCAGTGTGCCGACGACTCTGCTGTTCGACAAATGGGTGACGCAGCTGATCATTGCGCTGATGATACCCCGCCCCACTGTGTCACTCGCTACGTCGCTCGTGCTGGGCGAAGGCACGAATGCGCGCACACGGATATTTCCGCCAATTGTGCGCCAAGAAGTACTGGACCTGCAGCCACAGGAAAATGACTTTCATCTGGTATATGTGACCAGTGCGTTCGAGTCGCTGATTGCGGCGCTCAAGGCATTTCCGGACAGGACGTTCCACGTCTACGGCCACCATGGGAATTCGCAGGATCAAAACATCCACTACCGCAGCTTCAGTGGCGAGGCGTTTCTCCATGACCTGGCCAACTGCCACTCCGTGATCGCCACCGCAGGCTTCACGTTGATGAGTGAGGCCATGTGCCTGGAGAAGCCCTGTCTGGCACTGCCCATGACGGGACAGTTCGAGCAGCAGGTGAATGCACTGTTTCTGGAACGCTCCGGCTGCGGGCTCAATGCCCGCCGCGCGAATGTGGACATGCTGCAGACCTTCTTCTCGCGCCACGCTGAGTTCAAGCGTGCGCTGCAGGAGTACAACGCCTCGCTGCTCGCCAATGGTTTTGCGCAATATGGCGGCAGTGCAATCAAGATGACGCTTGATTCCCTGCTGGCCAACAATCTGGTTCTCACCCCCCTGGCTTCAATCCCTGTGGTCTCTTCCCCTGTGCGAGGTTCCGATGAACACTGTGATACGGCACGTTGATCGCTTCGACCGCTTCACCTTCCTGTGGCTGCACGTGACCCTGCAGATTCCCCGCTATCGAGCGGTGCACTGGATCTCCCGCTCCGGCGACGGCCTGCTCTATGTGCTGGCCGCAGTGGCCGCCTTTGCGCTGGACGATGCGCGGGGCGAAGATTTCTTCAAGGCGGTGGCGGTAGGATTCGGGCTGGAGAGGACCCTCTACTGGCTGCTCAAGAACAGCATCCGGCGCGACCGTCCCGCAGTAGGTTTGCAGTCCTTCCGCGCTGCCGTCACGCCTTCGGATCAGTTCAGTTTTCCGTCCGGGCACACCGCAGCAGGCTTCATGTTCGCGACGCTGGTATTGCAGTTCTATCCTGCGCTGGCGCTGTTCTGCTATGTCTGGGCCACTCTGGTGGGTGCCAGCCGGGTGCTGCTGGGCGTGCACTACCCGACAGACATTCTTGCCGGCGCCACGCTGGGCAGCGGCTGCGCGCTGGTGTGTCTCGGATTCCTCTAAATCGACGAAGGCGGCTTACGCTTGTTGTGCCAGCCGGGCTACACTGCGCCCTGCCATTTCAACAACAAGGCCTGCCGCCATGCTCGCTTCAACAGACAAGACACCCTTCCTGGTGGCCGTGGAACTCGCTACCCGCTACCCGGGCGTCGAGCTGAGTACTTCCTATGGCACGCCCGCGCTCAAGGTGGACGGCAAGGTGCTGGCCCGCCTGCGTTCGGAAGCTGAAGGCTGGATGGTCACGCGCTGCGACATGCTTGAGCGCGACATGCTGCTGAGTGCTGCTCCGCACGTCTTTCACCTGACCGAGCACTATGTGAACTACCCGATGGTCCTGATCGACCTTGCGCAGATTCACCGCGAAGCCCTGGCTGACATTCTGGAAAAAGCCTGGCGCCATTCCGCATCCGCTGCCCGCATTCGCGAACACGAAACCCGCCTCACCCAATAACCCAACCGAAACTCCCAGGAGACACCGATGCGTACAACAAGAACAACCGCACCCTCTTTCCTCCAGACCCCAGCGCTGCAGGCCTCAATCTGCGCCATGCTGCTGGGCATGGCAGGCAGTGTGAATGCACAGACCGATGACACAGCACGCCTTCAGGCCCTGATCACCGCCGAGCACCGCAGTGCCGCCAATATCGCCCGCAATGCCGCGCGGCACCCCGTGGAAACACTGCAGTTCTTCGGACTGGCATCCGGACAGACGGTGGTGGAGATTCTGCCCGGCGGGGGCTGGTACTCCGAGATACTCGCCCCCTTCCTCAAAGGCAATGGCACTTACTACGCCGCCCATTTCTCGCCGAACTCGCACCTCAGCTACCAGCCACCGATGCTGCGTGACTTCGAAGCACGGGTCGCCGGCAATCCGGATGTCTATGGCGAGACAGTCATCACGACCATGTACCCCCCTTCCGAAACTACCATCGCCCCACCCGGCTCGGCCGACCTGGCCATGAGTTTCCGCAACGTGCACAACTGGATCATGGCCGGCACCCAGGAGGTGCATTTTGCGGCCTTCTACACGGCCCTGAAACCGGGCGGCATACTGGGCATCGTCGAACACCGTGCGCCCGCAGGCAGCGGCATGGACGTGATGGAGACAACGGGGTATGTCACGCAGGACTACGTGATTGAACTGGCCACGCAAGCCGGATTCGAACTGGTGGGAACATCAGAGATCAATGCCAATCCGCTGGATACCAAGGACCATCCGGAAGGTGTGTGGACACTGCCACCGACATTGCGCCTTGGCGACGTCGACAAGGAGAAATACCTTGCCATTGGCGAAAGCGACCGCATGACCGTGAAGTTCCGCAAGCCGCTGGATGCCGCTGCCCGTCAGTGAGCGTGAGCGTGTTCGTCTTCGGCCGCGCCATCGAGCCAGCCGGGATGGTTGAAGAAGTGGCCGTAATCATTCAGCGCTGCCTCAATGGCAGGCAGGCCCTGAGGTGAGAACGGCTCACTTTCCAGCGTGCTGGCAGCTGCCAGCATCCTTGCGAGTATGAGGTGCAGATTGGCATCCGCTTCAGGTGCCAGCTGACACTGGGCGATCATCGTGGCAACACTGCCCTTGATGGCTTCTGCCAGCTGCTGCGACTGCGCCGCCGACAACTGGCGGGCTGTCCAGGCCGGCGTCAGCATGGCGCTTGCCACGCGGATCTCGGTCATGCCCCGACGCAGCGCCTCGTCGGTTTCCCAGCGTTGCTCACCGTTGCGCGCCAGTTCTCCTGCAGCGCCATGCTCGTGAGCCTGCGCGTCAGCATGCCCGGCATGAGCATCCCCCGCCTGGGCCAGCACGTTGCCGGCAGCAGCCGACAGACACAGCACACCAGCAAACAGCCCGGCGAGTCGCAACACATTCATGGCATTCTCCTGACGAAAACGCCGCACGGTATGCACCGTGCGGCGTTCGTTGCATAAGCGCTGAATCTTAGCGCGCGGTGTACTTTGTGAACGCTCCGCCCGCCTGGCTCAGCGAGTTCGGGCCTTCTGCCGCATACACATTGCCATCAGCATCCACGGCCACCCCTTCCCCTGCCGTACCCTGATAGACGCGGTCTTCACGCTCGAACGGCTGAATCAGCCCGGTCACATGATCGTGGTCGATGTGGCCGATGCGCACGCCATTGCGCCAGGCCGGATGGTTCATGGGGCTGGACTCGGAGTCGATGGCATAGAGCATGTCTTCCGGCGTGATGAACAGGCCGCTGACCCGGCTGAACATGTAGCGCGATTCCAGGTAATTGCCTTCCTGGTCGAAGATCTCGAGGCGATGATTGCCGCGGTCAGCGACCCACAGACGGCCACGGGAATCGAACTCCATGGCATGGGGCGTGCGGAATTCGCCGTGCAGCACGCCGATCTGGCCCCACTGCTTGATGAAGGTGCCGTCCGGCGCAAACTTCAGGATGCGCGCGGTATCACCATTGGCGCGACCTTCGGCCATGGCAGCGTTGGTGATCATGCCCTGACCATTGTGGCCATCGGATACATAGATGCTGCCGTCCGGGCCCACAATGACGTCGTTGGGCTGATTGAAATGCGCTCCGTCATTGTTGTTGCCGACCTGACCGGGTGTGCCCAGGCTGAGCAGCAGCTCGCCCGTGGGGCTGAACTTGTGCACCTGCTGGCCCTTGGTCTCGTCGGCATTGGTGGCGAAGTCGGACACCCAGACATTGCCTTCGCTGTCCACGTGAATGCCGTGGGGCGTGACCATCACGCCGGCTCCGAAATTGGCCAGGATGGCGCCGGTGTTGCGATCGAATTTGAAGATCGGGTCGACCACATTGGTATCACAGGTCACGGGCGCGCCGTCGCCGAAGCTGCCTGCGCCACAACGCTCGTAGGCCCAGATGTGGCCGTCGATCGGGTCTATGTCAACGCCCGCAGAGGAACCCCAGGCGCGGCCGGCCGGCAGTTCGCCCCAGTTCTGGGTAACCACCGGGTTCGGATTGGGCATGCCCTCGCCGCTGATGGAGTTGCCTACCGGGGCGGCAGCTGCAGGGGCGGCCATGGGGGCCGGGGCGGCTGCGGCAGCAACGGGTGCCGGGGTGGCCGTCGCGGCAGTTGTGGTAGTGGCGTCGCTGCAAGCGCTCAGCAGCGTGGCTGAGGTAATCAACGTGAACAGCAAAGTGCGTGAAGAGGGCATGGTAGCTCCTGTTAATGATTGTTATTGATAGGGGCGGGTCGACTCGTCGCAGACCTTGCGTGCAGGATACGGGCTTGTAGCGGGCAAATTCAACCGTTTCCGGCATTAACTGCCAGCTGGCCACCGACCGCACCAAAATACCACACCAGCCCCCTGACAACGCGCCCTGACAGTGCAAGAAGAGTCTGGCGGTTTCGAGAAATACCCCAAGTCATTGTATTTTATGGCCTCTTTGGATTGGCATGGATGATGCGAGCATCCTCGCCACTATCCACGCATGTTCCACTCCAGCGACTTCCAAAGGGACTCTCATGACACAGCCATTCACTCGCAAACTGCTTGCTCTTCTGATTGCTGCCGCTTCTGCGCCCGGCGCCCTGGCGCAGACGGCCGCCAATCCGGAAGAAATCGTCGTCTCCGGCCGCCGCGTGTCCACCGCCGCCAATGCCATCGGACAGGACTCGGTATCCAACTCCGTGGGTGTGACTCGCGAAGCACTGCTCTCGGCTCCGGCCGGTATCTCCGGATTGAAAATGCTCGAGACCCTGCCCGGCTTCAACGTCCAGACAGACGGGGCACTGGGCCTCTACGAATTCGGCAACTCCGTGACGGAGCGCGCCTTCAACCTGCAGCAGATCGGCTTCGTACTCGACGGCATCCCCATGGGCCGCAGCGATGCGTTCGGCGGCAGCCCGATCTTCCGCTATGTCGACAATGAAAACCTCGGCCGGGTCCAGGCCTCCCCCGGTGCCGGCGATGTCTCGCAGCCCGCCTATGCCTCGTTGGGACCGATCGTCGAGTATCACTCCATCGACCCTTCTGACGAGTTCGCCGTCGCCCTCTCCCAGTCGCTGGGCGAGTTCAGCCTGGACCGCAGTTTCATCAAGATCCAGAGCGGCCAGATCGGCATGTTCTCCGGCTACATCAGCCGTTCCAAGACGGACTCCGACCTGTGGCGCGGCGCCGGCGACATTGACCGCGAGCACCTGGAAGCCAAGGCCGTCATCGACTTCAGCGACGTCACGAAGCTGACCACCAGCATGGTCTACAACGATTTCTTCGACTACGACTCGCCTGGCATGACCATCGCTCAGTACAACTCCGCCACGCCGGACCTGGGCGGCAAGACCGGCCGCGACCTGGGCTACATCGGCTTTGTGCCTGACCTGGGTGTGGGCGCAGCCGTGCCGTTTCAGAACGCCAATTACACGTACTACTACGAAGACCGCGTGAACATCCGCAAGGACTTCCTGCTCGGCTCCACGCTGGACACTCAGGTGAATGAAAACCTGAGCCTGACTGCCACAGCCTATTTCGAAGACAAGGATGGCTATGGCGTGTCGCCTGACGGCTATGCCAACACCCTGACATTCTACAACCGCCAGCGCACGGCCGGCCTCGCAGTGACCGCACCGCGCGGCGTGCAGTACGGCCTGTCGGACGTGGGTGGTGAGCGCTCCGGCCTGGTGCTCAAGGGTGTGTGGGACTCCGGCGCCAATCAGTTCGAAGCCGGTGTCTGGGTAGAAAACGATGACTACGACCGCACGCAGTTGCGCCTGAACAAGACCGGCGGCAATCCGGCCGGCCGCGTGCTGGAGAACGAAGTAGCCTACTTCCGTCGCGAGTATGACAGCGTGCGCGAGACTACCCAGCTGTTCATCAAGGACACCTACCGCATGATGGACGGCAAGCTGGCCATCGAGGGCGGCATCAAGTCGCTCTCCATCGACTACCAGTTGTCGGGCTACCGCGATTTTGCGGATTATGCGCTGACCAATGGCACCCGCGGCTATGGCGCGCAGACGGTGAAGGCCAGTTACGACGACCACTTCCTGCCCATGGTCGGTGCGCTGTATGCGCTGAATGAGCAGACGCAGGTCTTTGCGTCAGCGTCACGCAATTTCGCGCTGCCCCGCGGCGCCGACGACGTGTTCGCCATCGCGAGCCCTGTGGCAGTGCCAGCGCCAGACGCCGAGGAATCCGACAACTACGAGATCGGCATCCGTACCAATCAGCCGGAGTACTACGCTGCCGTGGCACTGTATGTCACGCAGTTCGACAACCGTCTGCAGGCCTTTACAGTGCCATTGGCCGGTGCACCTGGCGGCACGGAAACGTTTTCGCAGAACGTGGGAGGCGTGAGCTCCTATGGTGCCGAACTGACGGGCTCATGGAAGCCGGAAGCGCTGGGGGGGCAGATCTATTTCAACTCCAACCTGACGCTGAACAACACGACGTTCGATGACAACTACCAGGTATTCACGGCCGGCAACACCACTACGCCGCGCACGGTGCTGATCAAGGACAAGGACGTGCCGGACAGTCCGAAAGTGATGTTCACTGCAGGCGTCACCTGGGAGCCGACGTCGTGGCTGGTAGCCAACCTGTCGGGCAAGTACACGGACAAGCGTTACAGCAACTTCACAAACACGGAAGAAGTGGAGGCCTACTCTGTGTGGAGCGCTTACGTGGATATAGGCGACGGGATGGAGCTGGGACCGCTGAAGCAGCTGAAGGCCCGCGTGAACGTCGACAACCTGTTCGACGAAGACACGCTGGCCTTTACCAACACGGCAACGGAAGGTGCTGCGTCCTTCCGTCCCTTGTCTCCGCGCACTTTGCAAGTCTCGTTCATGGCGGAGTTCTGAGACCTTCCTTCTGAAAATCTGCGCTGTCGAGCGTCGCCCCGTCGGGACTTGTGCAAGCAAGTCCCGATAGGCGAGAATCGCGCCCCACAAACAGCGCACGCTTTTCGGACCAACAATAATGACAAGTCTACTGGCCATTGCCCCGGCGCTTCTGGCGCTGATCCTGGCGTTTACTACGCGGCGTGTAATCCTGTCCCTGCTCAGTTCCGTGTTTCTCGGCTTTCTAATCCTGAATAATTACAACCCCTTGAACGCGGCCATCGCGCTGTACAGCGAAGGCATTTTCCAGCAGCTGGAAGGCACCAATGCGCAAGTGGTGATCGTCATCACAATTATCTCAGGGTTCATCTATCTGCTGGAGGCCTCGAACACCATGCGGGCGTTTTCGCACCTGCTGGGCACCCATGTGACATCGCCAATGAAACTCAAACTCAGTACCTTGTTCTCAGGGATTGTGATTTTCTTCACCGACTCGGGCAACTCGCTGATTCTGGGCCCGGTTTATCGCCCCTTGTATGACAAACTGAAAATCTGCCGCGAGAAGCTGGCTTTCTACATCGATTCCACGTCCTCTCCCGTATGCGTGCTCATTCCCATCATCAGCTGGGGCGCCTACACGATGGGGCTGATGGAAGACTCTTATGCAGCACAGGGCATTGAGAAAGATGGGTTCGCTGCTTTCATGGAAGTCTGGTTCTATCAGCTTTACCCGCTGCTGACGCTGGTGAGTCTGGCGTTCATTGCGATCTTCAATGTCTACATCGGCAAGATGCGTGACGTGCAACAACGGTATCTGGCCGGGACGCACACATACGAGGACACGGGCAGCACCTTGCAGCCAATGAGTCCCGCATTGCAGCAACACGGCACCAAAGTGGTGGCAGCGGCACTGGGCACGCTGTTCGCGTCAATGCTGCTCTTGTTTACGTATTTTGTTATCCGCAATGGCATGCTCGACGGCGCCACCATCCGCATCGCGCTTGCGTTGTCTTACACCATGGCCACCCTGACGACCATTTTTGTTCTGCATCGGCTGGCCGTCTTTGATTTCAGCAGCAGCTCGAAATCCTTCGTCAGCGGCATGGGCAGAATCATGCCGATTCTGTGCATTCTGATTCTTGCCTGGACGCTCAGCGATGTAATGGTGCAACTCAAGACAGGCGAAGCCATTGCACTGATGCTGGACAGCGTGAACTTCCCGTCGTGGATGCTTGCCAGTGTCATATTCGTGATTGGCGCCGGCCTGTCGCTCGCGACAGGCTCGTCGTGGGGCACCTTCGCGGTCATCATTCCCATCGTGGTTACCACCGCCTTCGCGCTGGATGCACCAGTGGCCGTCTGCCTGGGCGCGGCGCTGAGCGGCGGCTTGTTCGGCGATCACACCTCACCCATTTCAGACACCACTGTCCTGTCGTCGATGGCATCCGGGGTCAATCACATCTCCCATGTAGAGACCCAGTTCCCGTATGCCATGATCACCGCCACACTGTCATTCGTCGGCTTCATGCTGGCGTCGCTGCTAGCTCAGGGCAGCAGTGCCATGCCCTACGTACCGGTGCTGATCATGGCGGGCATGGCAGGCATCGCGTATTTTCTGCTATCGCGCAGCAGACTGGCGGTGCTATGACACAGTCCCTGCTCTGGTTGCGAAAGGAAGACAAGGCTGGCGAGCACCGCGTGCCCTTGACGCCTGCCGGCGCGCGTGAACTGACGGACGCCGGGGTACACCTTGTAGTAGAGAGTTCCGACAACCGCATCTTTGCCGACGCGCAGTATGCCGAGGCCGGTGCAGAACTGACGGCGCTGCATTGGACGCAGGCGCCAGCCCATGCCGTCATCATCGGCCTGAAAGAACTGGAAGACGGCACCACACCCATCGCTCACCGCCACATTTTCTTTTCACACACCTTCAAGGGGCAGAGCGGAGCCGCTGACGTGCTGGCACGCTTCGCCGCTGGCGGCGGCAGCATTCTCGACCTGGAGTTTCTGGCGGACGACCAGGGCCGACGCATCGCCGCCTTCGGCTACTGGGCGGGATACGCAGGCGCTGCCGTCGGACTGCTGGGTCTGCCGCACTATCGATCCAGCCCGCTGCGCAGCCCTGGCGATTTCCCCGCGCTGCGCGCCTTTGCCAGCCGCCAGGCTCTGCTCGATGCCCTGCGCAAGTCCATTGGCACGCAGTCATACAAGGTCATGGTGATGGGCGCTCTGGGACGTTGTGGACGTGGCGCAATCGATCTGCTTACAGAGCTTGACGTCGGCATCGAGATTACTGCCTGGGACAAGCCGGAGTTCGACGCAGCAAGCAAACCAATAGCCGACATCATCGCGCACGACTTGTTCGTGAACTGTGTGTATCTGCGGGAAAAGATTTCGCCAATGATCACTCCGGAACTGCTGCAGGCCAACACCCGGCTCAGTATCATCAGTGATGTGAGTTGTGACCCCAACAACTCGAACAATCCGATCGCTGTTTATGACGCGATCACGTCTCTGCAATCACCGTTCCGGCGCGCCTGGGGCAGCGAAGTGCACCCGGTGTATCTGCAGGCCATCGACCACTTGCCGACGCTGCTGCCACAGGAGGCCTCAGAGGAATTTGCGGCCGCCCTGCTGCCGCATCTGCGCGAATTTCTGCTGGCCGAAGCGCAGCCGCCCGTATGGCAGCGCGCCGCTGAACACTATCGCAACGCCTGCGTTTCCTATGGCATTGCCACTGGCATGGTGCCCGTCCAGCGCATTACTGCGACCTGAGCGGGCACTGGTCAACGCCTACTGCTGCAGTCCGGCAACCCCGGCTGCGGCAATCTGGGCGTCCTGCACCGCCTGCACCCCAGAGACACCCACGGCGCCCAGTGTCACACCATCGACGACGATGGGCACGCCGCCTTCCATCAGCACATATTGTTCCGACACGCTCATGAAGGCGGGGCGATTCGGGATCATGGTCTCCAGCGCCTGTGAAGGGCGGCGGAACGCAGCAGCAGTGCGGGCCTTGCCGATCGCGATGTCGATGCTGGCAGACTGGGTATTGTTCAGTCGCTGCAGGCTGAGCAGATGCCCGCCGTCATCCACGAGCGCAATCACCACATTCCAGTTGTTGGCGAGTGCTTCCGCTTCAGCAGCGGCCATGATGTTCTTGACGGCCGCATCGGTCAGCATCTTGCGATCAGCCAGTTGAGCCTGCGCCAGCATTGGCAGTGTGACGAGTGCACCGAGTGCGAGCACGGCGAGTCTGGAACGGAATATCTTCATGCTTTCTTCTCCTTGTTGATGGGCAATTCAAAATAGAACGTGGCCCCCTGGCCGACGACTGACTCGAAGCCTATCCGACCCTGCATGCGTTCCACAAGCTCGCGTGCAATCGCCAGTCCCAGTCCGGTGCCGCGCTTGCGCCGCGTGTCGGACGTGTCAGCCTGGGAAAATTTCTGAAAGAGGTGTTCACGAAACGCTTCCGGCACACCCTGCTCGTCGTCCTCCACGGCCACCCGCACCCAGTCACCCACCTTCCGGACCCGCACCCGGACTGTGCCCGAATTCGGTGAAAACTTCGCGGCATTGGAAAGCAGATTCGTCAGCACCTGATGCAGGCGCTCGGCATCCACACTGACTTGCAGAGCATCCTCGCGCTCGACAATCTCCGTCTTTACCGAGAACTGGTCTGCGAACGACTGGATGCCACGCATGGACGTCTCGATCAGTGGCATCAAAGGCTGCGAATGCAAGGTGAAATTCATCTTGCCGGCCAACAGCTTGTCCATGTCCAGCAGATCGTTGATCAGATAACTCAAGTGCTGGCTGTTCTTGAATGCAATCTCCAGCATCTGCTGCACACTCTGCGGGAACGGACCGAACGCGCCGCCCGCCAGCAGGCCCAGCGCCCCGGCAATCGAGGTCAGTGGCGTGCGCAATTCGTGACTGACAGTGGAGAGGAATTCACTCTTCATCTGCTCCACGCGCTTGCGTTCGCTGACGTCTTCGATGATCGACCAGACTACCTGCCGGCCACTCTCTTCCTTCAGCATCAGGCCACTGAGCACTACCGGGTAACGGGTGCCATCCTTGCGCAGGTATTCCTTCTCGTAGGGTCCATAGCGACCATGTTCTCGCAGGAGCTGCAGCTGCACTGCCTCCACCTCCGCGTAGCCGGGAGGCGTGATTTCCCGATGATTCTTGGCCAGGAACTCTGCACGGGTATAGCCACTGGGCTGCACCAGTGCAGCGTTGACTTCGAGGAAGGCGCCGGTGGCGTAATCATTCAAAGCGATGCCGACGGGCGAGAGTTCGAACAGGGCCCGCAGTCTGGTTTCGCTTGCCAGCAACGCCATGGCGGCGTCGTGCTGCTCGGTGATATCCGTGTGAGTACCGTACATCAGCAGGGGTTTGCCGTCTTCAGTCCAACTGACCACACGGCCTCTCTCGTGCACCCAGACCCAGTGACCGTCCCGGTGGAGCATGCGGCGCCTGGTATCGAAGAAAGGCGTTTCTCCGGCAAAGTGGCGCAGCATCAGCGCGTTGGAGGCGGGCACATCATCGGGATGAATGTAC
>CAMCRC010000047.1 GCA_945877175.1 Klebsiella pneumoniae
GGCAGGGCGTTCTGCGGCTGACCAGCGCCGCTCCGCGGTCCCCTCTGTTGGCAAAGAGCCTGAGGTCTCTTTGCCGCCCTCGGCGCCGGTCTCTCATGCCGCTGAACGCCCTGCCTGCCACCCGCCACCTCGCCTCTCCTAAGCCGACAAGACACCGACTCCGTTTCAGACAAGTATCAACAACCACAAGTGGGCGCAGCTCTGCCCGTGCATGAGGCCAGAAATTTGCCGCCGGCGCTGCGAGGGCAGCAGCCAACTTTTCGCTGGCACACATCCACGCCTCGGTCAGCCGCCCTCCCGTTCAGCGGCATGAAAGACCCGCACCGAGCGAGCAAGGAGACCAAGGCTCCTTGCGATGCGAGGGCACCCGGGAGGGGTGCGGGTCAGCCGCAGAACGGGAGGGCGGCTGGCCGGGGCCGGCTGGAGCAACTCTGAGTTCGCGGGCAAAGCCCGCTCCCACACAATCACTGCTCCTGCAGCGCCTTGCGGCGGAACTCGGTGGGCGTCAGGTTCTTGGTCTGGCGGAAGGCATTGTTGAAGGGGGTGATGGACTGATAGCCCACCGTCAGCGCAATGGTCAGCACCGGCAGATGCCGCTGGGCGGGGTCTGACAGCATCTGACTGGCATCCTTGATGCGGTACTCATGCAGCAGCGCATTGAAGTTGCGATACCCCAGATGCTTGTTGATCAGCGCCCGCAGGCGGTACTCCGGCAGATCGAGCTTGGCGGCCAGGCCAGCAATCGTAAGCCCGTGCTCGCGATACACCCGATCCTCTTCAAACACCTTGCGAAAGCGCTTGACGTCGGCCTGCAGGGCTTCGCCAGCCGGCTCTGCCGGCACAAAGGGCGTCACCTTCAGCAGCACCTTGCCCAGTGCCACATAATCAAACTTGAGCAGCGCGATCAGCATGGCGAAGGTCAGGCCGGCGATCACGAAGGTGATCAGAGCCTGCGCCTCTGCATAACGAAGCGAGGCGCTACTGAGCAGGTAATTCTCCAGGAACACCACCGCCAGTATCAGCCCGCCCTGCACGATGATGATGACCCAGCGCAGAAAGCGGCGCGTCTCCACCAGGTCATTGCTCCAGCCGCGCGCACACCAGAACACGGCAAAGACGGCGAAGAACAGCTGAATGAAGTCGGGCACCGGCCCCAGCAGAAATTGCGAGAGCGAGCTGTCGGCCTGAATGGACAGAAAGGCGGAGGGCCGGTAGGAACGATAATTCAGATGATCCAGCACCAGCTGCACCACCAGCAGAGCCACCAGCGGCCTGGGGGCGCGATGACTGTCCTGGAACACATGGTAGCAATACAGCGTGAACAGCCCCGGAATTGCGTTGGCGCCCAGATTCAGCACCACTCCCCAGCCGCCCGGTGTCAGCCGCAGAGCAGGGTCGATGTGCGACAACGACATGCCATTGATCAGATAACACACAATTCCCAGCGCGAGCACGAAGAACAGTCTGGCACTGATGTCATGAGTTTCGGCTTTCAGATAGCCGAAGGCCAGCATCAGTATCGAGAAGATCGCGAGCAGCTGTGCGCTGAAAAGTAACAAGAGGCACCTCGTGGCAATGTGGGCCGGTATCTAAGCACAGTCCACCCATGGCCTCAATGCAGGGGCTGCAAAACCGGACACGATGCAGAAATTCGGGTCATTCCGCCTTGTCGCCACCTCAAGTAGAATGGCCGCCGCTTTTGCCATTTGCCACCTTCCTTCTTTCAGGTTGCTGCCCATGTTCGCGTCTTCTTCTGGAATTTCCCGGTTCTTCCTGTTGGTGTTCGGCGTGCTGCTTGCCATGGGCATTGGACTGCAGAGCCCCGGTGCGCTGGCCCAGACCAGCACCATCGACGATTGCCTGCGAACCGAAGTCATCCGTCAGGAAAACGCAGAGCGCACCGTGAACCAATTGCGGACCCGCTGCGCCCAGCGGGAAACCACGCGGGATAGCGTCGACGCCCTGATTGCCGATTCTGCAGCGTCTGTGCCTGTGCTTCTGGCCCGCTACGACGAGACGCTGGAAAATACGTTTTTTCAGCCCTACAAGAACAATTACATCGTGTTCGGCTCCATGGAAAACGACGATGGCTCGGCGCCTTTCAGCGGCCAGTCCCTGGACATCAAGTTCGAACTGGGCATGAAATTCACGCTGTTCCCGCAGATAGACGAACTGAAATTTCTGTCACCAGTGAAATTCGGCTACTCGCAGCGCTCCTGGTGGGACATCTCGGAATCGTCCGCGCCATTCAAGGAACACAATTACAATCCGGAAATTTTCTGGGATTTCACCGAGGCCCTGGCGCGCCCAAGCAACCGGACACGTCTGCACATTTTCGACTACGTCGGCATGGAACATCAGTCCAACGGCCTCGACGGAACCTCATCGCGCAGCTGGGACCGAGTCTATGGCCAGCGTGAGCTGCGTCTCAGCGAAACCTGGGCGTGGACACTCAAATACTGGAACATTCTCAACGCAGGCGACTTCAACGACAACATCCAGGACTATATCGGACAGGCTGAAATCACCACCCACATCGATGTGAACAACTGGGCGAACATCAATATCAAGACCACCAAGGGGCATGAGACCGAGACCATCAATTATCAGGTGGACCTGATCTTTCCGATGTCCCAGTGGGTGAACAGTCGCTTCGTACTCAGTTATTACAACGGCTACGGTGAAGCCCTGATAAGCTACAACAAGAAAACCACAAGCCTGCGCGCAGGATTCTATTTCCCGCTGGGCTTCTGAGGCATGATGACGACTCACGACACGGACGAACACAGCGGGCAGGGCAGCACGATCAGCGACAATGGCGGCTTCTACAACGGCAATCGCTTTGCCCCCTACCGGGACAGTCGGGTCATCTCGGCCTTCCAGCCCATTTACAGCATTGCGCACCGGCGCATCGTCGGTCTGGAGGCGCTGGTCCGCGGCGTGGATCGCAATGAGGCGATCTTGTCTCCTGCCCAGCTCTTCGCGCCGCGCGAACATGACGCCATCGTGGCACTGGACCGCCTCTGCCAGCGCGTGCACGTCGACAATTTCCGCGCCCTGGATCCGCCCAGCGCCTGGCTGTTTCTGAACGTCGATCCCTGCACGCTCGGGCAGAAAGAATCCTACATGAGTTTCCTGCGCACACTGCTGCGCGACAGCGGCCTGCCTGCCAATCGCTTCGTGATCGAGGTACTTGAGAGCACTATCGATGACGAGACCGCACTGGAGAGTCATATCCGCGCCTGCAAGGAGATGGGTTTCCTGATCGCCATCGACGACTTTGGCGCAGGCCAGTCCAATTTCGAACGCATCTGGCGCATCAAGCCCGACATCGTGAAGCTCGACCGCAGCATGGTGCAGAAGGCCGGCACGGACCCGAGCGTCAGGAGTCTCATAAAAGGCATCACCAGCATGCTGCACAATTGCAAATGCATCGTGGTGGCGGAAGGCGTCGAAACGGAAGGCGAAGCCATGGCGGCGATGGAAGGCGGCGTGGATCTGGTGCAGGGTTTCTATTTCGCACATCCCTTCCTGTTGTCCGAGGCCATCAAGTCGCGCAGCGGCCTGTGGAAAGACCTGTACCTGCGCATCGACGAACTCACGCAGAATTCGGCTTCGGTCCAGACGTCATTTCTTGCCCCTTATCTGCAGCGCTTCACGCAGAGCACCACCGGCCCGCACCGGGCGCAGTCGCTGCCCGACATCGCGCAGCTGCTGCTGACGCTGCCCGAGACCATCCGGCTGTATCAGCTGGCGCTGGACGGCAGCCAGTGTTACGGGAACATCGATTCTGAAACCATCAAGATACACACCCGCGACCGGCTGCGGGCGCTGGCCGATGCCCAGGGTGCAAGCTGGAAGCGCCGGGACTATTTTCTCAACGCCGCGCGCAACCCCGGCGTAGTGCAGGTAAACCAGCCGTATTTCTCGATCGCCGATGGCACCCTGTGCGCGACGCTCTCGGTGCAGACACAGATCGCCGGGGAAGACTGCATCGTATGCTGTGACGTGCTGTGGGACGAGACGGTTGTCAGCCTGTCGCCCAACGCATTACTCTAGGTCCACACAACAAGAACATCCTTCAGGAGACTCCCGATGCCCGTCCCGTTCCGCAAGACCCTCTTCGCCATTGTGCTGGCCAGCGCAGGTTCTGCCGCCAGTGCGGCACCGGGAACCCTCGCCTTCGTGGGGGCACGCATCATCGACGGCACGGGGGCAGCGGCCATCGAGGACGCGGTGCTCGTTGCCACTGACGGCCGCATCGTCGCCGTCGGCCCCGCCGCCAGCACACCAGTACCCGAGGGCGCCCAGCGCATCGACGTCGCGGGCAAGACGCTGATCCCCGGCTTGATCAACACCCATGGCCACGTGGGCGACGTGCTCGGCCTGGAAGCAGGCCACTACGATCGGGGCAATGTGCTGCGCCAGCTGGGCCTTTATGCCCGCTATGGCATCACCACCGTGAACAGCCTTGGCGATGACGAGTACGAAGGCTTCGAAGTCCGCAACGAGCAGAACCCGCTGTTTCTGGACCATGCCAGGCTGCTGCTGGCAGGCCCGGTGCTGGCCCCCGAGACCGTGGAGCAGGCCGTGCGCGCCGTGAACGGCGTGGCCGACCAGAGCGCGAACTATGTGAAGATCCGAGTGGACGACAATCTTGGCCGCACCGCGAAGATGGCGCCCGAAATCGTGGCCGCCATCGCCCAGGAATCCGAAAAGCGCGGCATCCCGCTGGCGGTGCACACTTACACGCTCGCGGATACGAAGTCGACGCTGGCTGCCGGCGCCGACCTGATTGCCCACAGCGTGCGGGATGCCGAAGTGGACGACGAGTTCATGTCTGCCATGAAGGCTGCCGACGTCTGCTATGTCCCCACCCTCACCCGCGAACTGTCCACCTTCGTGTACGAAAGCGAGCCGGCTTTTTTCAGCGACCCGTTCTTCCTGCGCGATGCGGACCCGGAAGTGATCGCCACGCTGCGCGAACCCGAGCGCCAGCAGCGCATGCGCGACAACGCCTCGGCCCAGCACTACAAGAACAATGCCCTGCCCATGGCTCTGCGCAATCTGAAAATTCTGCAGGACAACGGGGTGAAGGTGGCCATGGGCACCGACTCTGGTCCCGCCACGCGCTTTCAGGGCTACTTCGAACATCTGGAGATGAGCATGATGGTGGAGGCCGGTCTGACCCCCATGCAGGTGCTGCAGTCAGCCACCCAGGTGGCCGCGGACTGTCTGGGTCTGAACTATCTGGGCACACTGGAGCCAGGCAAGTGGGCGGATGTGCTGGTGCTGGACCGCAACCCGCTGGAGGACATCGCCAACACCCGCTCCCTCAGCCAGGTGTGGATTGCCGGCAATCCGGTACCCCCGGCGCCCTGATCCGGCTCAGCGCCCTTCGTTCACGAACAGCACGAGGTTGGCGCTGGCACTGCCGATGGCGACAACATCCTTGAAGCCGTCGCCGGTGAAGTCCTCAACGATCAGTCCGGAGACCGCCACCCGGCTGGCGTTGAGCGAGGTGCGCTCCCACAGCCCGGTGTCCCGCAGATAACGATACGCGTGCAGGCCGTAAGGTTCCGACCGAAAGCCGGCCAGAATCTCGTCCTGCCCGTCATTGTTCAGATCCGCGGTCAGCAGGGCGTGGCCACCGCGAAACTCGGCGTCGATCACCTGCCGCAGCCACGGCTGGTCCTGTTCGCCACTTGACTGGTAGATCACTACTTCATTGCCATGCCATGGCTCAATGCTGGCCAGAAAACGCTCGCCATCGAGCACTCCCACAGCCACTTCGCTGCTGCCCTGGGCGGGACGCGTTCCGCGATTGCCTTCCCCCAGCAACACCTGACTGACAAACAGACCGTCGTACCCCAGCTGCAGCAGCTCGATACCTGCGAAACTGGCTGTCAGAAGATCCTGCCGGCCGTCGGCGTCCCAGTCCTGAATCTGCAGCCCATGGGCCATCTCAAGCGTGTCGCTGAGGATGACTTTCGGCCACACGCCGCGCGGATCGGCAGGCACGGCGTAGGCAGTCAGCTGCGCGCCCGCGGCATACTCGGGAGCCGCAGCACCAATCCCGATGATGGGAAGCACCAGCAGCTCATGGCGACCATCCCCTTGCACGTCGGCCCAGCGCACCCGGTGCGCCGTGGGGATCGCATCGATGTGATGGGCCTGCCAGTTCTGCTGTTCGCGGGGATTGCCAGGATTCTCGAACCACTGCACCAGCCCCCCGGAGGTGGAGTTGCTGAGGCTGAACTCACTGGCCAGCACCAGATCGACATCGCCGTCGCCGTCGATGTCCTGGGGCGCCGCAGCGATATTGCCGCTGGTCGCGGTGCTGATGGTGTACTTCTCCCAGCCAGGGTTGCGGTACCAGACGAACTGCGCCGGCGTGGTGGCCAGCGCCACGATGTCACGCAAGCCGTCGCCGTCGATGTCGGCCGCCTCCACGCCATAGCCGCCGGCAATGGCATCGTCCACCAGCAGGCGGTCGAAACGGGCCGCGCCGGTCGATTGACACGCCGTCGCGAGGCTGGCGAGCAAGACCAGAATCGCGGGGCGCAGGAGTGAGTGATCTGACATGTCCATTCTCTAAGAAAGCTTCCCGGGGGCGTTTTTTACTCTGAGCGCTTGCGCATGGTCAACAACAGCGAGCCGCTGGTCAAGGCCATGGCCAGAATCAGCACCAGCGAACCGCGGGGCAAGCCTGGTACTGGTGCCTCCACGACCAGCTCAGCCTGCATGCCAAGGCTGCTGTTCTGCGCGTTGGTGGACTGCACGGGGTAGCGTGCAGCAGCTCCGGGCACAATGAAGGTGCCTGTCACGCGCTGTCCGCCATTGGCCTCCAGCATGAACAAGCCGCCCGGATACAGCGCGAAAGGCAGTCCGTGCAGGAGCCATTGATGGCGGGTAGCGTCGTCGTTGACGAGGGTGACAGTGACGCGACTGCAGGGAGGCACGACAAGCGTGCGGATGTCATAGGCGAAAACCTCTTGCGTCCCTGGCAGTGCGTGCCGCGTGCCCGCATGCACGGTGTAGGCAGCTTCTCCACTGATGGCCGTGCAGTCCTGCGGCAGCTGCGCGGTATTGGCGTGCAATACCATGCCGGCAGTATCAAAGAACGGCGAGAGCGTGGCTGGCGGCGCCGCGTCATGGGACTCGCGCTGCAATGGCTCGGAAATGTCGATGCGGGATACTTCCACACCGGGCTCTGGCTGCACGAGTGGCTGCACTCCGGCAGGCTGGGCCATGGCCACTGTACAGCCGAGGGCGCCCAGCCACATTGTCAACATCTGCCTCAGGCGGAAGATCAAGCGGCTCTCCCGGGCGCAGATCGCTTGCGCTCCCCCGGCAACAGCAGCCCTCCCAGACCGGCCATAGCCAGCCCCAGTGCCAGCCCGAAGCCGCTGAACTGCAACAGGTCAACCGTGTCCATGGCGGCTTCCACGGACGTATCGTCCAAGACCGTGGCAAAGGGCGGTGCGCGCAGCTGCCACGCAGTGTCGACAGTCACCAGCGTGTTGTCGGGACGGTTTTCTTCGACGATCACCCGGCCCTGCAGACCGCGGGCGACAGCCGTAGTGTCCTGCGCTCCATAGCGCCCTTCGCCCACGCTGAGCGGCGTCAGGCGGTAGGTGCGTGCTTCGCCGGGCAGTGCCACCAAGGCAAGGTCGGCGGGCGGCCCGACAGGGGTAAACGACTCGGCCTCCACGCCTTCAAACTGCAGAGCGAGGGGCAGGTGAAAAGAATTCTCGAGAGTGATCAGGACGGAATCACCCTGCTCCATGCGCAGGTCAGGGGAAGCTGGCGGTGTCTGCGCCGGCAGCCCTGGCGGGACTTGCCACTGCGCCAGCCCAAAGGCCTTGGGCACAAATGCCCAGTGCTCGCCCGGGGCAGCGCTCAAGGTGGCAACTTCCAGGCGCAGGTGAATGTCATCCGGGTCGCCGTCGCCATCCAGATCAGCGCCTTTTTCCAGCGCATCCGGGGCCAGTCCGGCACGCAGCAGCGTTTGCGTGGCCACCTGGTTGGTGCCCCGCAGGAACGCTGTGTGTGCGTAGGAATTGTCAGCGTCCGGGACCAGGACAACGGTGTTCCCGGGATCCTGCACCGCGGGCAGCGGCTGGAACAGCGCACCCAGGGCGGACAGCAAGGGCTGCGGAAACAGCAGAATGCCAGTCACAACGCCGGAGACGAGATAGATCACTGCACGCATTCCAACTCCTGGTCTCGTTTTCTGGCGAAGGGCAACGGTAGCACAGCTTTGCACGTCGCACGATGCGGTGCGCCACGCAGGAAGTTGCCCACGGAATGGAGCCGCTTGCCGGAGGTCAGCAAAGGATCAGAGTGCAAGCGGAAGCAAGAGACTACGGGCGGGAGCGCTTTGGGGGACATGTGTGGGAGCGGGCCTGCCCGCGAACCATTCGTTGGCACCAATACAGGCCGTGGCCACACACTCGCTCTCACACAGGCGCTCCCGCTGCATTGCACTCCCTGTCAGGGGGTTCAGTGGCGGATAAGGTGGTCGAAGGCACTCAGTGACGCGCGGGCCCCATCGCCCATGGCGATTACGATCTGCTTGTAGGGCACGTTGGTCACATCCCCCGCTGCAAACACGCCCGGCACACTGGTGCGGCCCTTGTTGTCGGTGATGACTTCGCCCTGGGGCGACAGTTCCAGTGTGCCCTTGAGCCAGTCACTGTTGGGCAGCAGACCGATCTGCACGAACACCCCGTCCAGCGCGACCACACAGGGATTGCCAGACACGCGGTCCTTGTACGCGATACCGGTGACCTTCGCGCCATCCCCTGCCACTTCCGTCGTCTGGGCACTGGTGATAACGGTGACATTGGGCAGGCTGTTGAGCTTGCGCTGCAGTACCGCATCGGCACGCAACTGATCCCCAAACTCCAGCAGAGTCACGTGCGCCACCAGGCCGGCCAGATCGATGGCCGCTTCCACGCCGGAGTTGCCCCCGCCGATCACCGCCACGCGCTTGCCCTTGAACAGCGGGCCGTCACAATGCGGGCAGTAGGCAACCCCGCGATTGCGGTACTCTTTCTCGCCCGGCACGTTCAGTTCACGCCAGCGCGCGCCGGTGGCAACAATGATCGTCTTCGCCTTCAGGGAGGCGCCACTGTCGAAACGGATCTCGTGCAGCCCGCCTTCATCCGCGGCCGGCAGCAGCGCCGAAGCACGCTGCAGATTCATGATGTCCACCTTGTAGTCGCGGACATTCTCTTCCAGGGCGCGGGCAAGCTTCGGCCCTTCGGTCTCGGCGACAGAGATCAGGTTCTCGATGCCCATGGTGTCCAGCACCTGACCGCCGAAACGCTCGGCGGCTACCCCGGTGCGGATACCTTTGCGCGCCGCATAGATGGCGCCCGCTGCCCCGGCAGGACCACCGCCCACCACCAGCACATCGAAGGGTTCGCGGGCACTGATCTTCTCGGCTTCGCGGAATGCGGCACCGGTATCGATCTTCGCCAGAATTTCTTCCACACCCATGCGGCCCGAGGCAAACAGCTTGCCGTTGAGATACACGGAGGGCACGGACATCACCTGACGCTCATCAACTTCTGCCTGAAACAGGGCGCCGTCGATGGCCACGTGGTGAATGCCGGGGTTGAGCACCGCCATCAGGTTCAGTGCCTGCACCACGTCGGGGCAGTTCTGACAGGACAGCGAGTAATAGGTTTCGAAACGGAACTCGCCTTCGATGTGGCGGATCTGGTCGATGACTTCGGCCGTGACGCGTGGCGGATGACCGCCGACCTGCAAAAGGGCCAGCACCAGCGATGTGAATTCGTGGCCAAGCGGAATACCGGCAAAGCGCAGGCTGACATCGCCCTGCTTGCGGTTGATCGTGAAAGAAGGCACGCGGCTGTCCGTGCCATCGCTGCGTAGACTGATCTTGTCAGTCAGGCCGGCGATCTCCTGCAGCAGCTCCCAGAGCTCTGCGGATTTCGCACTGTCATCCAGCGAGGCGACGATGTCGAAGGGCTGCGTGACGCGCTCGAGGTAGGACTGCAATTGGCTTTTCAGCGTGGGTTCCAGCATGACGAAATTCCTTGGCAAAAAAATGTAAAACGGAGGGTGCACTGTGGGAGCGGGCTTGCCCGCGAACGCTGCTCACCCCTCAGGGTCATTCGCGGGCAAGGCCCGCTCCCACAGTCAGATTCACTTCATTCGCGGGCAAGGCCCGCTCCTGCAATGAAGAACGCTTAGATCTTGCCTACCAGGTCCAGAGACGGCGCCAGTGTGGCTTCGCCTTCCTTCCACTTGGCCGGGCATACTTCACCTGGGTGTGACGCTACATACTGGGCAGCCTTCACTTTGCGCATCAGCTCGGCCGCATCGCGACCAATGCCGCCCGCTGTGATCTCGACGATCTGGATGCGACCTTCCGGGTCCACCACAAATGTGCCACGCTCGGCCAGCCCTGCTTCCTCGATCATCACTTCGAAGTTGCGGCTCAGTGTGCCAGTCGGGTCAGCCACCATCGGGTATTGAATCTTGCGGATAGTGTCCGAGCTGTCATGCCAGGCCTTGTGGGTGAAATGCGTGTCGGTGGACACACTGTAGATTTCCACGCCACGCTTCTGGAACTCGGCATAGTTGTCGGCCAGGTCGCCCAGCTCGGTGGGGCACACGAACGTGAAGTCAGCAGGGTAAAAGAAGATGACGGACCACTTGCCACGCAAAGTGGCCTCGGTGATCTCAACAAAGGCACCATTGTGAAAGACATTGGCTTTGAAAGGCTTTACTGCAGTATTGATCAACGACATTAAAAAAACTCCTGTTTTTGCCGGGAAGGTTGAGTGACGGGCGGCATCTTAGCCGATAAAATATGAATAGCAAAACTTATTGTTTTATATTTAATGATTTATTTTTGCTATCGTAAAAAATGAAAACCACTCCTCCCTTTTCCCGACAACGCCCAAAGGCTGCAATTCTGTTTCCTTTTTTCACACTTCCCTGGCCGGCGAGTAGATTCGCAACTCTTTCCAATCCCCCCTGAAGGTGCTCCTTATTCATGCCATTTATGGACCTATTGGTAGCGTACTATGCCCCAGCAAATTGATTGCGTTCAGGAATTTTGCAGGCCTATACTGAGCCACGCTTCACGCTAACCACATGGATTTTCAAGGATAGGAATTCCTCAATAAAAATTGAAAGCGTAGTTAAAAACCAGACCTTAAAATTAAAAAAATACCGGGGGAAAAAGTATGCGTGGACCTATTCCAAGCAGACGCAAGGCCATCACTTCCGCAATAATTCTCGCCACCGTTTCATTGCAAGTTGCCGCACAGCAGGACGACCCGGAAGTTGAAGAAGTGCTCGTTACGGGCTCTTATATCCGTGGCACGCCTCTGGATGCACCATCACCTGTCACTACAGTGGACAGAACCTCGATCGAAGCACAGGGTGCCGCGCAGATATGGGACGTGATCAAGAATCTCGAGATCAACTCAGGCTCATTCACCAACGAGGGTTCCGGTGAAGGTGCCGGACTTTCCGGCACCGCGAACGTCAACCTGCGCAATCTTGGCGAGAACTCCACGCTGACGCTGATCAATGGCAAACGCCAGGTGTCCGCTGCCACAACCACCCGCAGCGGCGGTGAGTTCGTGGATATCAACAGCATTCCTCTGGTAATGGTGGAACGCGTTGAAGTGCTGACGGATGGCGGTTCGGCCCTCTACGGTTCCGATGCCGTGGCTGGGGTTGTCAACGTCATCATGCGCACTCAGTTTGAAGGCCTTGAAGTGTATGGCGATGTGCAGGCGCTGGATGCCTACAAGTCAGCACAGGACAGAACCGGCAGCGTCATCTGGGGCTGGGCGAGCGACAGTGGCGATACCCACCTGGTCCTCTCCGGCGAAAAATTCGAACGTGATCCTGTTCAAGTCGAATACGGCAGTTTCTATGACGAGAACGTCGAGTACACAGGTGTTGTAGGCGGCATTGCCAACAACGTCTCTGCCACAATGGCCAACGCCGCCTTTGGTTCGCGCCTCAATCCCGCCTATATCAACAGTGCCCTGACGGCTCAGAACATCGCAGAAGGTGGCCCGACAACCCAGGTGCTGACAGATCCACTGTGCACACAGCTCAAAGGGAATGATGGCCGCTCGTTCTTTACCGGCACCCGCACAGAACAGCGCGGTGCCAATACTGGCAACTGCCGTGAATTCACCGAAGAATGGAATTTCATGACGGTAGGCATGGAGCGCGACAGCTTCGCAGGCGCCTTCAACCACAGCTTCAGTGAAGAGCATGAGTTCTACTCCTTCTTTCAATACTCGGATTCGAGCATCGAACGCGCGGACTCAGGTGCCAACAGCTCCCGCGGCCCGACCGTCTTCCTTGCAGCACCAGGTTCTCACGTACCAATCCCTGCCGGATATGCGATCGGGCAGACCGCTGAACTGGGCTACTTCGCCAGCGCGGCAGGCCTGACACGCCCCACCAGTATTCCCAATGTGCCGAATGCTCTGGCAAACGGCGGAATGAATGTGCCCTTCTACGCCAGCGTGCAACGTGGCAATACCCCGCGTATGGGCGGCAATGCCAATATGACGGAAACCCAGACACTGGGGGCTCAGGCGGGAATTCGTGGCGAGTTCACAGCGTTCAATGACAGGGCATTCAACTACGATGTCAGCTACTCATGGAGCGGCACCAGCTTCGAGCAGAATTACCAGACCTTCCAGCGTGACCGTGCCGAGCTGGCCGCGAACGGCCTGGGCGGCCCGGGCTGTACACCCAATGGCAGATCAGATTTCAACTTCCGGGACGCACCCGGCCCGCTGGGCTCGCGTGCGCTGAACATCTGGAGCGTCAGTGGCAACTCGTACTACAACGGGTATACGCAGACATTCTTCCCGGGCTTCGTGTTCTCCACACGTGAAAGCCTGTCGCTCGCACTGACCAGCAACAACCAGGGTCAGGGCGGCTGCATGTTCTACAACCCCTTCCTGACCTCCATGACCAACCCTGCGCTTGCCAACAACGAAGCGCTGATGGAATGGATGAACCCGACGGTGCGCAGGGTCGACAAGCGCAACAAGCTGGCGGTACTTGACGCCGTGGTGTCCGGTGAACTGGTCGAACTGGCTGGCGGCATGGCACAGTTTGCAGCAGGGGCGCAGTACCGCGAACAGAGCAACAAGTCGCGCGCCCCCTTCCTCAACGTGCCAGGCATTCCCAATGCGATTCTGAACTGGGGCACCAACGGTGCACCGAACACGACGCATTACGTCAGCAACAACTTCGAGTGCTCCTATTGCGCGTTCACGTATGAGAACGAGCGCGACGTGAAGGCGGTGTTCGGCGAACTGTCCTTGCCGTTCATGGAGAAAGTCGAAACGCAGATCGCTGTCCGCTACGAGGATTACGGTGGCAATATCGGCGCCGACCTGACGCCGAAGATCGCCATGAGCTGGCGCCCTGTTGAGACGCTGCTGGTTCGTGGCTCTTTTTCGCAGTCGTTCCGTGCTCCCAACGTCGCCGTTGTGGAAGAGGGACTGGAGTCATCCAGCAACACGTTCCGTGATCCTCTTCGCAACCAGGCAGTGCGTGCCGGCATGCTGCCGCCCACCAATGACTATGCCTTGCCGAACTTCACCTACACGCTGGGTGGCCCGGCGCCGGATGTTGGCAATGAATACGCCGACACGTTCAGTACAGGCTTCATATGGACGCCTTCAGGGGCTTTGGAAGGCCTGAGCCTGAACGCCGATGTGTGGCGCTTCGAGTTGACCGACAAGGTACTGCCGCAGCCCGGCATCTCTGCGATTTCCAAAGAGATCGCATTGTTCCAGCAGGCAGCGGCCAACCCGGCCAACTACGTGCTCAACGGCACGATTCCGGCAACCCGCACCGGCCCCTGGGCGGCCATGGCACAGTACACTCCTTGTGACCCCAGGGCATTGACTACACAGTACGGCAACAACCCTGCCACACAAGGCGTTGTCGGCGGCGTGACGGGTTTCCGCAACGTAGCGGCGGGCTCGCGTCTGGACTGTGTTGTCAACCCGGCGGCTTACCAGGTCGAGGGAGTTGTTCGCACATTCGGCGTGAACACTGGCGCTTTGACTACAACGAAGCTGAGCACGATCAATGCCGGTACCATCACAGCCGATGGTATCGACCTGAAGATCGGCTACAACTGGGACAATGATCTCGGTCGATTCCGTCTGGCCCTGGAATACACCCACGTTCGTCAATACACCCTGGATGATGTGCCTGGACTGGAGCTGGGCTTGCTCGAGACCGGCAACTTCGACGCTGCTGGTTCTACCGGCGACGGCAACCTTGTGCGTTCGTTGCCAGACAACAAAGGCAATATCAGCATGGCCTGGATGCGCAATGGTCACGGTGTTTCCGTTATCACGCGCCTGATCGGTTCTTACCGCGACATGGCTTACGAAAACACCTATGCAACGGCGAACGATCAAGTGCGAAGCGTCATGACCAAGCAGATCGAGAGCTTCCAGAGCTGGGACATTCAGTACAACTACACGCACAAGTGGGCGAACAACAGTCTTGGCACTGCGATCTTCACGGTCGGTGCACTGGATGTGTTCAATGCTGACATCCCGTACCGGGAAGCGGGTGGCATCAACTACGACTCCGGCGTGTTCGATGGTCGTGGACGTCGTCTGTATGCGCGTGTTCTCATGCAGCTCTAAATGCTTCTACTTGTAGGAGCGGGCTTGCCCGCGAACGTTCTCAACAGAATCTGTTCGCGGGCAAGCCCGCTCCCACATCAGGACCTGTTGCATGTTGATACGGTTTGAAAGTGATATTGCGGGACGCTTCATCATGATGAGTGACGTGGCGCTCCCGCTCGTGCGGATGATGGGAATGAGCGGCAATACCGAAGGCGCTGTGAGCGGAGAAGATCTGCTCACGGCGCTGCACACGCTCGAAGAAGCCCTGCAAACTCCGCAAGTCATGCGCAAAGATGCGCAGGATGAAGAAGCAGACAACGAGCCCCCGGTCGCGATGAGCCAACGCGCCATCCCCTTGCTGGAAATGCTGCGCCGGGCTGCCGCCGACGACGGCTATGTCATGTGGCAACCTGACTGATCGGTGGGTTCAGAACCGGAACGTGTACTTGAACTTCACGCTCAGGTCCGAGTTCGCGGACTGGAAGGAGTTGTCCTTGTCCTTGTCCTGCAGGTTGTAATTCAGCACGATGAAGCCCTCCTGGCCTGCACGCGGCACCCATTGCAATCGGGTATTCACCCCCACTTCTTCCGACAGGTTGTCGTACTGCACCAGCGACACCCAGTACAGCGTGGACGAGAACGCCACCTGTGTAGAGAGTGAGGTCAGGCGCGTGATGAAGTCCCCCTGGGGCAGCGTGATGTCATTCCAGTCATAACTCATGGACATCACGAAGTTGCGTGACTGCGTCCACGACACCGAGCCATTCAGATTGTTGCGCTCGCCATTGTAGAAATCGCCACTGGTCATGCTGAGACGGCCCGAGAATTCCCGCTGCCCGGCTGTGTTGAACGCCACCGTGCTTTCATTGAAGGAGTAGTTACCCGGCTTAATCAGCACGCGCCGGTCGGGGGCGTTGTAGACCGCGAAGGCGTTGCGCACTACTTCCTTGTTCGTCTGATACTGCAGGCTGACGCGGTCACGGGAATTGGTGTCCAGCTCCAGAAGACGGAAGGCCAGCACCTGACTTTGCAGGCCCCCGCCAATCACATTGACTTTCTGGGCATCGATGCCGGTGTAGGCCGTCTGCAGGAAGCTGTCGCGGAAGAAATGCGTGTAGCCTACATCCGCCGTGTAATCCTGGATGTTGGCGCGGTTGACATAGCCCATCGCCGGATTGAAATTGGCCTGGACTTCCTTGAAGCCCACCCCGCCCCGCAGGCCGGAGTTGTTGGGCGAGCGCAATGCCACGCCCCAGGCCGCGTCGTCGCCACCCAGACCCGGGGTGTCGGAACGCTGATACCAGGCATCCCCTTCAATGGTCTGACCACCCTCCAGTCGCGTGTTCAGGTAGCGGAAGTCGAGGCCATAGACTGAGTTGTCGCGGTTCGAGGCCGGGTCGCCATCGGTGAAGATCATGCCCACGCTGGACTCAGCCATGACGTTGGCCGACACACGTCCGATGAACAGATTGGACGCATCCACCGCGCCGAATTCATCCTGCTTGATGGCCAGCGTGCCGATGTTCCAGCGCCCCACGCGGCCACTGATACGGCCACCGTACTCGATGTCCACCGGCGCCCCGGTCTGGCTCAGGCCCAGCTTGCGGGAGAAGTAGGGGCGCGCATTCTCGCGTGCCGCACGGTTCTCTGCCGAGTTGCCGAAACCGCCGCCGATGCTGCCGAACTGGAACAGATCGGAGTCATTCAGGAAGAAGTCGCGCTTCTCGGGAAAGAACAGGTTGAAGCGGGTCAGGTTCACCTGGCGGTTGTCCACTTCCGTGGCCGAGAAGTCGGTGTTGATGGTCAGCGCCGCGTTGAGTGAGGGCGTCAGGCGGTAGAACGCGTCCAGCGACGGGTCGGTCTGCGAGTTCGTGGTATTGAGATTGAAGTTCTTGTTGCGATTGGTGGAGAAGGACGGCACCAGGTCCAGCCCCACGCCCTGATCCATGCCTTCCAGGCCCGTTACCAGCCCCGAAATGCTGGGATTGTAGGTGCGGTTGTAGGACACCCAGGCCATCTCTTCACCACGGCGGCGAATGCCGCGCCCGAAGTTGAAGCCCCAGGTGTCGAGGCTCGCGTCGAAGGGCAGCGACTTGAAGGGGATCTCCAGCTCGGCAATCCAGCTGTTGCCATCAACGCTCGTGGCGGTGTCCCAGATGGTGTTCCACTCGATCTGGAAGGAGTTGACGCTGGTATACAGCGCCTCGTGGCGCGCGGCATTGAGATTGGTCTCGAAGCGATAGCCGGTGCGCTGGGTGTTGAAGGGGTCGAGGATGACTACCAGGCGGTCGTCCGAGCCCATGCCCTGCCCGTGGCGAATCACCGGCGCCGCGATCAGGTGCGGCTCGCTGTCGTACATGCGTGCGGCGATGTACATGGCATCGTCGTCATAGATCACGTAGACCTCGGTGCGCTCGCTGGGCTCGGTCTGATTGCCGGGGCGGATCTGGTGAAAGTCGGTGATCACCTCGGCCTGCTGCCACACAGCCTCATCTATCCTGCCGTCGATGACAGGCGGCGTGGCCACGCGCACGGCTCGCACCTGCTTCTGGGGCACCACCGGTGTGGTGGTCACGTCCTGGGCAGAGGCTGCGGTGGACAGGGCCAGGGCAATGGCGGCGGAAAGGGAAGCGGGCAGGCCGGCAGTGCAGGCTCGGGCGGTGTGTCGTTTCATCAGCGGTGAATCCTGAAGGGTAGAAAGGACGAAATTGTAGTGCAGAGCCATGGAGGCGGGTCAACCACGATGAAGGCACATCTGCACAAGTACGGACATGGGCTGGTTTTATTGCAGTGTCTGTGCCGGCCCGGACATTTTCGTGAAAACACGCTTGACGACAAAACCGACCAGTTGGTATGTTTCGCCCCATGAGCAACGAAGCCCCCGACAAACCCGCCACAGGGAACGCCCGCATCCGCCTGCTGAACGCGGCGCTGCGCATCATCCGCGAGAAAGGCTATGGCGCCACCACGGTGGACGAACTGTGTGCTGCGGCTGGCGTGACCAAGGGCGGCTTCTTCCACCACTTCAAGAGCAAGGAAGCGCTGGGCGTGGCGGCCGCGCAATACTGGTCAGAGATGACCGGCGGCCTGTTCGCCTCGGCGCCCTACCATGCCCCGGCCGACCCGCTGGCGCGCGCCATGGCCTATATCGACTTTCGCAGCGAGCTGATCGACGGTCCCGTCGAAGGCTTTACATGTCTTGCCGGCACCATGGTGCAGGAAGTGTTCGGCAGCAGCGATGCCATTCGCGCCGCCTGTGCCGAATCCATTTTCGGACACGCCGCCACGCTCGAGGCGGACATCACGGAGGCCATGCGCCTGCACGGCGCCCCTCCGGGCGTCACCGCCGCTTCGCTGGCACAGCATACCCAGGCTGTGTTGCAGGGTGGCTTCATCCTCGCCAAGGCTACGGGAGACCCGGACGCTGCCAAGGCGATGGCGAGGGACACCGCAGCGCATCTGAAACGCTACTTCAGATTGCTGTTCGCAGACACCGACTGGCAGCACCCAACAACACAACAAGGAGACCGACAATGAGTTACTTCGATGGCTTTGTAATCCCCGTACCCTCTGGCAACAAGGAAGCCTACCGCCGCGTGGCAGCCGAGATGGCACCAATTTTCATCGAGCTCGGCGCGCTGCGCGTCGTGGAAGCCTGGAACGACGACGTGCAGCCCGGCAAGGTCAATGATTTCAGAACGGCGGTGATCGCCGAGCCGGACGAGGAAGTGGTGTTCTCCTTCGTCGAATGGCCCAGCAAGGCCGTGCGCGACGCCGCCCACGTGAAGATGATGGACGACCCGCGTATGGACAGCATGGAGATGCCCTTCTCGGGGCAACGCCTGATCTATGGTGGCTTCACGTCGTTGGTGGACACGCTTACAGACGCGCAAGGAGCCTGAACATGGGCGACCAGCACGGCGATTTCATCTGGTACGAACTGCTGACCACCGACCCGGACGCCGCGCAGCGTTTCTAAAGCGCCGTGGTGGGCTGGGACTTCGCGCCCTCCGGCATGCCCGGTGGCGATTATCGCTTCTTCTCCTACGCCGGCACCGGCATTGGCGGCATGCTGCACATCACGCCGGCAGACTGCGAGAAAGGCGCGCGCCCCTGCTGGCTGGGCTACATCGGCGTGAACGATGTGGATGCCAGCACGGCCTCCATTCGCGAGGCCGGTGGCACGGTGCTGATTCCGCCGACCGACATTCCCGACGTCGGCCGCTTCGCGTTCCTGACCGACCCACAGGGGTACCCGTTCTATGTGATGCGGGGCAGCTCGCCCGAAGCCAGCCCCTCGTTCTCGACGGACGCCATCGGCCACTGCGTGTGGAACGAACTCAATGCCCGCGATCACAAGGCCCTGCTGCCTTTCTATGGCAAGGAGTTTGGCTGGCAGCCCGGCGAGTTCATGGACATGGGGCCCATGGGCAAGTACCGCTTCATCAGCCAGAACGGCGTGAGCATCGGCGCCATGATGACGGTGACACCCGGCACCCAGGACCCGCAGTGGAGTTACTACTTCATGGTGGCGGACATCGACGCCGCGGCGGCCAGCATCACGGCGGGCGGCGGACAGATTCTGCATGGCCCCTCGGAAGTGCCTGGCAATCTCTACATGGTCAGCGGCACGGACCCGCAGGGCGCGCAATTCGCCATCGTCGGCGCACGCAAGGGCATCAAGCAAGGAGAAGAACAATGACTGGCAATGCAGAGAATGGTTTCGAACTGAGCGTCGAGCGCTACATTGACGCGCCGCCGCACATCGTGTGGAGC
>CAMCRC010000048.1 GCA_945877175.1 Klebsiella pneumoniae
GCGCCAGGGGCGGGGATTGTCCGGGAAATCAATCGCGGAGATCGCCGTGTCTTTCTCTCCCTGGTCATTGATCTTGATGATTCTGACGATGAGCAGGTGGAATTTGCACGGTATGACGCGTCGGAGTTCAGTACTCTTGCTCGTGAAGAGGTTGTGGCGAATCTACTGAATTCGGGACTTTGGACGGCTCTTCGAACACGGCCATTCAGCAAGGTTCCTGCGCCGGAAGCCCGCCCTCATTCCCTCTTTGTCAACGCAATGGATACCAATCCTCTTGCCGCCAATCCTGAAATTGTGGCGCGTCAGAGCGGCGATGACTTCATCAATGGCATCAATATTCTCTCCCGTCTTACGGATGGCACTCTGTTCGTATGTCGTGGCGCCGGCAGTTTCGCCGGGCTCGAAGACCACAAGCTTGCAGCCAATGTAAAAGTGGAAACCTTCGGAGGTCCGCATCCTGCGGGGCTGACCGGCACGCACATCCACTATCTCGATCCTGTCAGTCTGAAGAAGCAGGTCTGGAGCATCGACTATCAGGATGTTATCGCTGCAGGCAAACTTTTCGCCACCGGACACTTGAGCGTGGAGCGCGTAGTCGCCTTGGCCGGGCCACAGGTCGAGAATCCGCGACTTCTCCGAACACGCATTGGCGCCAGCATTGAAGAGCTCTGTGAAGGGGAATTGAAGTCCGGAGAAAACCGTGTCATTTCCGGCTCCGTCCTCTCTGGGCGCCGCGCTCATGGCGTGGAAAATTATCTTGGACGCTATCATCTGCAGCTTTCCGTGCTTCTGGAGGGCCGTGAGCGAGTCCTGCTTTCCTACTTGTCCCCGGGCGCTGAAAGACATTCCGTCATGGGTATCTACCTCTCCAGTCTTTTCAAAGGTCGCAAGTTCGCGCTGACTACTTCCACGAATGGCAGCCCTCGCGCCATGGTGCCCGTTGGCAACTATGAGCGCGTCATGCCTCTCGACATACTTCCGACGCAATTGCTGCGCGCCTTGCTGGTGGGGGATATAGAGGTGCTGCAAAGCCTTGGCGGGCTTGAGCTGGATGAAGAAGATCTCGCCTTGTGTACCTACGTATGTCCCGGCAAATATGAATATGGTCCAATCCTGCGGGACAACCTGACCCGCATCGAAAAAGAAAGTTAGTGGATAAAGCAACTATGGGTTTGCGCAGAATACTCGATGACATGGCGCCGCAGTTTCAAAAGGGCGGCCGATACGAAAAATTCTACGCCTTGTATGAGGCAGTGGACACAGCCTTCTACAGCCCCAGTCGCGTCACCGTTACAGGTTCCCATGTTCGTGATGGCGTAGACCTCAAGCGTGTCATGATCACCGTCTGGATCGCAGCCTTCCCGGCCATGTTTTACGGTATGTACAACGTAGGGTTTCAGGCGACATCGGCGATGGCCAACATGGGCCTGACATCAACAGGCGATTGGCACGCGTACTGGATCGAAATGTTTTCTTCCTACAATCCCGCCAGCGTCTGGGATTGCGTCTGGTACGGTGCGGTTCACTACATACCGATATACGCCGTGGTCTTCATTGTCGGCGGCTTCTGGGAGGTCCTCTTTGCCACCATCCGCCGCCACGAAATCAACGAAGGGTTTTTTGTTACTTCCGTCCTCTTTTCGCTGATTGTGCCGCCCGATATTCCCCTCTGGCAGGCTGCACTCGGTATCAGCTTCGGCGTGGTTGTGGGCAAGGAAGTCTTTGGCGGTACAGGCAAGAACTTCCTGAATCCGGCCCTGGCTGGGCGGGCTTTTCTCTTTTTCGCGTATGCGCCACAAATCTCCGGTGACGCGGTCTGGACAGCGGTGGATGGCTTCAGTGGCGCCACTTCCCTCAGTCAGCTCGCGGCAAGTGGTCTTCCGGCAATATCCGCCGCTACCGGGCAGGAACTTACGTGGATGGACGCTTTCATCGGGCGCGAGCAAGGCTCCATAGGCGAAACATCCACTCTGGCCATTCTGATTGGCGGAGCCCTCCTTCTTTATACTCGCATTGCATCCTGGCGCATCATGCTGGGCATGTTCCTGGGCATGACGGCATTTGCCACGTTGCTCAACGTGGCGGGTTCGGATACCAATCCCTTCTTCGCTACGCCCTGGTACTGGCATCTGGTGCTCGGAGGATTTGCCTTCGGCATGGTGTTCATGGCAACTGATCCGGTTTCAGCATCCATGACCAACACGGGGAAATGGGTTTACGGGGCATTGATAGGCGCCATGACGATCTTGATTCGCGTACTCAATCCGGCTTATCCCGAAGGCGTCATGCTCGCGATACTGTTCGGCAATCTTTTCGCACCCCTGATCGACTACGTCGTTGTGCGAGCGAATATCAAGAGGAGGCTTGCACGCAATGGAATCTAAAGATTCAGTCGCCGGCACAATCAAGGTTGCGCTCATACTTTGCGTTGTGTGTTCAATTTTCATTTCCAGTGCAGCGGTGATCCTCAAGCCTTTTCAGGTCGCCAACAAGCTCCTGGATCGCAACAAGAATATTCTGTCTGCTGCCGGCATGTTTGATCCTGCGCTCAACAGCAATGCCGAAGTGGACGAGTTGTTTGCCAGGTTCACCATACAGGTAGTCGAGCTGGATTCCGGCGAGATTCTCGGCGCTGAGCGGCTCGCTGAACTTGGGATCGATCCGGCCACTTATGACGAGCGATCAGTCTTTAGCGATACGCAGTTCAGCGATGTTCTTGGCGAGGACGAAGACATTGCCGACCTGAAACGTCGCGTAAGATTTTCCACTGTTTACACATTGCCGACTGAAGACGGTGCCGTCGAAACAATCGTGATTCCGGTCAGCGGGTATGGCCTCTGGGGCACCATGTACGGATACCTTGCGCTCGATGGTGACGGCAACACAGTCAATGGCATCGGTTTCTACGAACACAAGGAAACCCCCGGACTGGGCGGTGAGATCAACAATCCGCGCTGGAAGTCCTTGTGGCCTGGCAAGAAAGTCTATGACGAGCAGGGCGAAGTTGCGCTGAATGTCGTAAAGGGCATAGGGGAAGGCGATTTTGAAATTGATGGATTGTCTGGAGCGTCGCTGACCAGTCGTGGCGTGGACAACATGATTGCATTCTGGTTGGGTCCGAACGGGTTTGGGCCATTTCTTACCAAATTGAATGAAGGCTGACAGACGGAGTCGAGATGGCAACTGACACGAAGACATTGTTGTTCAAGCCAATGGTGGCGGAGAACCCCATCACGCTGCAGATATTGGGCATTTGTTCCGCTCTTGCGGTAACGACAAGTTTGCGCGTGACCATCGTCATGTGCATTGCCGTGACAGTGGTGGTGGCATTCTCGAACTTCTTCATTTCCATGGTTCGCAATTACATGCCAAGCAGTATCCGCATCATTATCCAGATGGCGATCATTTCAGTACTGGTTATTGCCGTAGATCAATTGCTGCAGGCATTTGCCTATGAGGTAAGCAAGCAACTGAGTGTGTTTGTGGGGCTTATCATTACCAACTGCATCGTAATGGGGCGAGCCGAAGCCTTCGCGATGAAGAACCCGCCTGTCCCCAGCTTCATGGATGGTATCGGCAATGGTTTGGGATACAGCACCGTGCTTCTGATTCTGGCCACTGTGCGCGAGCTGTTCGGATCCGGCAGCCTCTTCGGCATCGAGATTTTCCCGCTGGTTTCCAACGGTGGCTGGTATCAGGGCAACGGGCTGATGCTGCTCGCGCCGAGTGCGTTTTTCATCATTGGTTTTCTAATCTGGATCGTACGCACCAAACGTGTGGATCAGGTTGAGAAGAACGAATTCCATATTGCGCCTCACACAACTCAAGAGGTGGCGCACTAATGGAACATTATCTGAGTCTGGCCATTCGCGCGGTATTTGTAGAAAACATGGCGCTGCAGATGTTTCTGGGCATGTGTACCTTCATCGCGGTCTCCAAGAAAGTGGAAACCGCTGTAGGCCTGGGTGTTGCCGTAACAGTGGTGCAGATCATCACGGTCCCTTTGAACAATTTGCTGTTCACCTACCTTCTTAAAGATGGTGCGCTGGCATGGATGGGGTTTCCAGACCTCGATCTGAGCTTCCTTGGATTCATCTGCTACATCGGCGTCATTGCAGCGGTTGTACAGGTGCTGGAGATGTTTCTCGACAAGTACATGCCTTCCCTCTACAACGCGCTGGGCGTATTTCTGCCTCTGATTGCGGTCAACTGCGCGATCATGGGAGCTTCCTTGTTCATGGTGGAGCGCAGCTACACGTTCTCGGAAAGTGTTGTATACGGCACTGGCGCTGGTGTCGGCTGGGCTCTGGCGATCACGGCGATGGCGGGCATTCGCGAAAAGCTCAAGTACAGCGATGTGCCTCAGGGGCTGCGCGGAATGGGGATTACCTTCATTACAACGGGCCTGATGTCTCTGGGCTTCATGTCATTCAGCGGCTTGTCTCTGTAGTCAACGGGTTATCTAGAGATGATTGATATAGCAGCAATAGCAGGCGGCGTCCTCATGTTCACCATGATTGTCATGGTATTCGTGGTGCTCATTCTGGTCGCCAGAGCGAAATTGGTCAGTACAGGCAATGTCCGGATCGAGATCAATGGCGATCCCGCGAAGTCCATTGTTGTCCCGGCGGGGGGGAAGCTTCTCACTACTCTCGCGGATGCTGGCATCTATCTCTCCTCTGCGTGTGGCGGTGGTGGCACGTGCGGTCAGTGCAAATGCCAGGTGATGGATGGCGGCGGTTCAATGTTGCCCACGGAGCAAGGTCATTTCACGCTGGGCGAAGGCAAGGCGCACTGGCGGCTGTCCTGCCAGGTCGCCGTGAAGCAGGATATGAAGATTGAAGTGGAGCCCGAGTTTTTCGGCGTGAAGCAGTGGGAATGCACGGTGATATCCAATGACAACGTGGCGACGTTCATCAAGGAGCTCGTGCTGAAGATTCCGGCTGGCGACAGCGTGGATTTCCGTGCGGGCGGCTACGTCCAGCTGGAGGTTCCGGCACACGAAGTGCAGTACAAGGATTTCGATATCGGCGAGAAATTCCGTGGCGACTGGGAGAAATTCGGACTTTTCAAACTGGCCTCCAAAGTCGACAAGACCACAATTCGGGCCTACTCCATGGCGAATTACCCGGAAGAGCGAGGCGTCATCAAGTTCAATATTCGAATCGCAACGCCGCCACCAAAGTCCAGTTTTCCTCCTGGCGTCATGTCATCCTATGCGTTCAGTTTGAAGCCTGGTGACAAGATCAAGGTATTTGGTCCCTACGGCGAATTCTTTGCCAAAGACACTGATGCTGAAATGGTCTTCATCGGTGGTGGTGCTGGCATGGCACCCATGCGCTCCCATATCTTTGATCAACTGCGCCGCATCAAGTCCAAGCGCAAGATCAGTTTCTGGTATGGCGCACGCAGCCTGAAAGAAATGTTCTATGTGGAAGATTTTGACATGCTTGCTGCCGAGAACAAGAACTTCACGTGGCACGTGGCGCTGTCGGACCCGCAGCCAGAAGATAACTGGACTGGCAAGACAGGCTTTATTCACAACGTGGTATATCAGTATTATCTCAAGGATCACGTGGCGCCTGAGGACTGCGAGTTCTATATGTGCGGGCCGCCCATGATGAACGCAGCGGTAATCAAGATGCTCAAGGATCTGGGTGTTGAAGATGAAAACATCGCATTGGACGAATTCTCCTGATTCCCGCTGATCACGTCTGTCCCGGCTTCGCGCCGGGCTGGACGATCGGATTCGAAGCGCCATGAACACAGCGTCCAGACCTCAAATCCTTCTGCTCTTTCTTTTCGCGGTTGCAGCTGCCGGCTTTCTGCTGTACGACAGAACTGTATCAAGCGCCCCCATTCATGAAATGAGTGGCGGTACGATGGGTACCAGTTACAGCATCAAACTTGTCGATCTTCCATCAACGCTCTCACTTGAACAGTTGTCCAAAGATGTGACAGCGTTGCTCCATCGACTCGATCGCGAGCAAATGTCGACCTATGCCGCGGATTCGGAGCTCTCCAGACTGAATGCCAGACCAGTTGGCGAAGACATTGTGTTGTCCCCTGAGATGACTGAGGTTATCAGCCTGGCGCTGGATGTCTCTGGGCTTACAGACGGAGCGTTTGATGTAACGGTAGGGCCGCTGGTGAACCGCTGGGGCTTTGGTCCGGAAGATCGCCGCGCTGACCGTATCCCCACGCAGGACGAAATCGATACGCTTCTCGCTCTAGTCGGGTCACACCACTTTGCACTTGATACCCAGCGCAATACCTTGCGAAAGTCGGCAGATATCTATATCGACTTGAGTGGCATTGCCAAGGGTTATGCCGTGGACAAGGTCGCCGATTATCTGGAGTCGCTGGGCATCCAGAACTATTTCATCGAAATTGGGGGTGAGTTGCGCATCCGCGGCTACAAGCCCGGCAATGTCAGCTGGGTACCCGCAATCGAGAAGCCGGTGGATACGGCTCCGCAGGTACACAATATTTTCTATGCCAGGGGCGAATCGATCGCGGTTGCTGGCTCAGGGGATTATCGCAACTATTTCGAAGAAGACGGTGTACATTACTCCCATGAAATTGATCCGCAGACCGGCAAGCCCGTGACCAACAATCTTGCTGGCGTCTATGTGATAGACCAGACTGCTGCCCGCGCCGATGCGCTGGCTACCGCCTTCATGGTCATGGGCGCCGAGAGTGGGTTCGCCCTTGCGGAGTCTCAGGGTCTGGCAGTTTATTTCATCACGCGCGATGAAGAACGTGGCGTGTTTGTGGATCGTCATACATCCCGTTTCGATCATTACCTTCAATCTGGAGAGTAAAGCCATGGCGACACTGATTGGCACGTTCGTATTGCTGCTGCTTGTAGTGGCAGGTATGGCAATTGGCGTCATGTTTGGTCGCAAACCTCTCAAAGGGTCTTGCGGGGGCTTGAACAACGGTAGTGGTGAGAGCAGCTGCACTGTCTGTGGTGGAAATCCCGCCAAGTGCGACGAATCGGTGCAGTAATCACCAGAGGGCGAGTGGTTTTGAAGCAGAAGAAGCAATACGACATCATTGTGATCGGGAGCGGGCCGGCAGGCGAGTCTGCGGCCATGAATGCGGCGAAGAAAGGTCGACGTGTTGCAGTTGTTTCTGATCGCGACAAGGTCGGAGGCAATTGCACACATCTTGGTACCATTCCTTCCAAGGCCCTGCGCCAGTCTGTCAAGCAGGTGATGCAGTTCAGCAGCAACCCGCTGTTGCGGGAATTCGCCACGCTTCGCAAACCCTGCTTTCAAGACATCATGCGTCATGCCGCAAGAGTGATCGACGAGCAGGTCCATCTGCGCAGCGCCTATTACGAGAAAAACGGTATCGACATTGTGCAGGGCGTCGCCAGTTTTGTTGATCAACATACCGTGCGCCTGGGCAGTCGCGGCCCGCTGCTCACTGCGGACCACTTCATCATTGCGACGGGTTCTCGCCCTTACCGTCCGGACAGCGTCGATTTTACGCATCCGCGCATTTTTGACAGCGACACGATCCTGCAACTTGACCACTCACCCCGCAAGGTCACAGTCATAGGTGCAGGCGTGATCGGTTGTGAGTACGCGTCCATTTTTGGAGGTCTGGGTGCCAAGGTCGAGTTGATCAACCCGGCCAACACCTTGTTGTCATTCCTCGACTGGGAGATCTCGGATGCGTTGAGTTACCACCTTCGCAACGCGGGTGTCCGCAGTAGACACAACGAGGAGTATGACCGGCTGGAGTATTGCGACACCCACGTGGTGACACATCTGAAATCTGGCAAACGCATCAAGAGCGACATTGTTCTGTGGGCCAACGGGCGCACGGGCAATACGGATCAGTTGAACCTCCCGGCGATAGGTCTGACCCCCAACACTCGCGGCCAACTGGAGATCGACAGTCGCTATCGCACGGCCATTGAGAATGTTTATGCCGCCGGTGATGTCGTAGGCTGGCCTTCGCTGGCAAGTGTCTCCTACGATCAGGGGCGCGCTGCCTCCAATGCCATTGTGGATCCGGATGCCTGCGTGCAGATAGATCGCTTCGCTTCGGGCATCTACACCATTCCGGAAATCAGCACCCTCGGCAAGACAGAGCGCGAACTCACCAATGAAAAAGTGCCTTACGAAGTGGGCAAGGCTTTTTTCAAGAACACAGCCCGTGGCTTGATTACCGGCGAGCAGGTCGGCATGCTCAAGATTCTTTTCCACTTCGATACCCTTGAGATTCTGGGCATTCACTGTTTCGGAGACCAGGCCTCTGAGATCGTACACATTGGCCAGGCAATCATGCTGCAGGAAGGCAAGGCCAATACCATGCGCTATTTCCTCGACACTACTTTCAATTACCCCACCATGGCCGAGGCGTATCGCATTGCAGCTCTCGATGGTCTGAATCGAGTCTTCTGATGACCCAAAGCACACGCAGCATAGCGGTCCTGGGGGGCGGCAGTTTCGGTACGGTCATTGCCAATATCATTGCGCAGAATGGCTATCGCGTGAATTTCTGGATGCGCAGCGAAGTACTGGTCGAAGAAGTCAATCGCACCCACGAGAATTCGCAATATCTTCCCGGATACGTGGTACACGAGAATGTGCGTGCCTTTCACGACATGCAGGCGGCGGTGCAGGACAGCGAAGTGATATTTGTCGCAGTGCCCAGCGCCTATTTCCGGGCAGTAGTCAAAGACATGCTGCAGTGGGCGCCAGAAGACGCCATTCTTGTCAGCACCACCAAGGGGATCGAAGCCGGCAGCTTCAAACTCATGAGCGAGATTCTTCGTGAAGAGTCGCCCTCGGCACGCATCGGCGTGATGAGCGGACCCAACCTTGCGAAGGAGATTGCGGCCCGCAATCTTACCGGCACTGTCATCGCAAGTGCCCATGTATCTGTGCGTGAAACCGTCCAGAGGATCCTCAAGTCCGAGTATTTTCGTGTGTACACGAATGATGATATGTTCGGAGTGGAGCTGGGTGGGGCTCTGAAGAATATCTATGCGATCATTGCCGGATTTGCCTCAGCCCTGGGCATGGGCCACAACACCAACAGCATGCTGGTAACTCGCAGCCTGACAGAAATGGCACGATTTGGCAGAAAGCTGGGTGCAGACCCGATGACCTTTCTTGGCCTTTCCGGCGTAGGTGATCTGGTCGTCACCTGTTCGTCACCACTGAGTCGCAATTTCCGAGTAGGCTTCGCGCTCGGCCAAGGCAAGTCCATCGAAGAAGCCATCGTGGAAGTCGGTCAGGTGGCAGAGGGGGTGAACACCCTCAGGCTGGTGAAGGAGAAGGCCGATGAGCTGGGGGTCTACATGCCGCTGGCGAATGGCCTTTACCAGATCATCTACAAGGGCAACTCTGTCCGGCAGATCGTCGCGTCTCTGATGCTCGGGGAGCAGGCGCTGGATGTGGAATATGAAGCCAATCAGACCAAGACTTTGAATCGCAAGGAGTAATCATGTCAGACGATATCGTTGAGAATTTGAAAAAACCGACTCAGTGGTTCCGCATCGCATTCATGATCGCCCTGTCGATTGCGCTCTACCTGGCCGGCATGGTCCTGACCCTGTTGATTATTGCGCAGGCGCTGTTCGGGCTTCTTACTGGCACTGACAACCGCAATCTGCGTGAACTCGGGGCAGGCCTGACCCACTATGTGCGTCAGGTGCTGGACTTCCTGACGTACAACAGCGAGTTCAAACCTTTTCCGTTTGCGCCGTTTCCAGGGGGCGAGGTGTCTCCTGAGACCGATATGTTCGCGAACGGGGAAGGGTTTGAGCAGGATGTGGAAGTGCATGTTCCTGAAGGCGACAGACAGGATTCTGTGGTGGTGTCCGAGCCAAGGGCGAAAGCCCCGCGCAAACGGACTTCGACTGCCCGCTCCAGCAAAAGCAGAACATCCGTCGATGGTGAATGATTCCGTGCAGTGGAAAGCTGCTTTTCTGAGTCTGCTGATGCTGCCGGCATTGCTGATATCGGTGTCATGGGCGCAAAGTGCTGGTGACGTCTCCGGGGCAGCGGACTATTCAGGTATTGAGCGTTTTCCAGGTGCGGTGATTGCGCAGTACTCCGTCCAGCCCGACAGCAACTACCGGCTGGCGCTTGGACGACTGCAGCGGGTGAACGGCCGGGTCACGGCCGGCAGAGAGGAGCGCATTCGAGGCACACTCACCCGCATCACCTACCAGATTCCGAGCGGATTCAGTGGCGCGGAAGTGTACGAGCATTTCGTGCGCAGCGTTACGCCCGACAATTCCGAATTGTTCAGTTGCCAGGGCCGCGCTTGCGGCAGCAGCAATTTCTGGGCGAACGACATTCTGGGCAACCGCGTGCTGTACGGGCCAGAGCAGGAGCAGTTCTATGTTGCTCTGGCTGCGAGTAATGCGGCAGGTGAGCACACCCGCTACTACGTGTTGTATGTGATTACCCGCGGCAGCCGCAGTGTCTATGCACATCTGGATATTGTCGATGTGGCGATGGCAGACCCCCTGGAGGCCGTAGAGACACCAGAGGCATTCATGGAACGCCTGCAGCAGGACGGCAACGTGATTGTCCGCGGCATCAGTTTTGATGATCAGGATGTCTTGCTGGAAGCCGACGGTCTGGAGCTCGCAGCTAAGGCTCTGCAACTTGCTCCCCAGTTGCAGGTGTTCGTGGTGGCCCATCTGCGCGGCTCGGATGACATCGAAGTCCTACCGGAGCGCTCGCGGCAAAGGGCGGGGCAGATTGTCGAGCGTTTGCAGCAGGCTGGTGTGGATGGTGCGCGGCTGCGGGCAGAAGGAGCGGGCCCGCTTTCTCCTGTCTGTGCGCAGGCGCCTTGCTCGGACCGCGTGGAAATCGTGCTGAGCGAGTGATCTCTACTTGCTGATCAGGGAAAGGAATTCGTTGCGGGTGCTCTGACTGTTGCGGAAGGCGCCCAGCATGCAGGATGTCGTCATGACGGAGTTCTGCTTTTCAACACCGCGCATCATCATGCACATGTGCTGTGCTTCGATAATGACCGCGGCGCCCGACGCGCCAGTCTTGTTGACAATGGTCTCGGCAATTTCCTTGGTCAGATTTTCCTGAATCTGCATGCGGCGGGCAAAGATGTCCACGATGCGGGCTATCTTGGACAGACCGATCACTTTGCCGCGTGGAATATAAGCAACATGGCATTTGCCGATGAAGGGCAGCATGTGATGTTCGCACATGGAATAGAGTTCGATGTTCTTCACGATGACCATTTCTTCCGATGCAGAAGGAAACAGCGCGTTGTTGATCACCTCGTCGATGTTCTGCCGATAGCCGCGCATGAGAAAGTCCATGGCCTTGGCTGCTCTTTTCGGCGTTTCTGCAAGTCCAGGGCGCGTCAGGTCCTCGCCGATGGCTGCGATTATGTCCCGGTAGGCCTTTTCCATTGTGTCGCTCATGGTGTGTTGCAGATGTCCTGGCTGTTGAAGAGGCGCCTACCGTACGATAGACAACGTGCCTGGTAAAGTGATTTCTGGGCTGTGATTTGAGGGAAGATCGCGTAGATGATGACTGCAATGCCACGCCTGGGAGAAGTTCTGGATGATCTCGCCAGCCGTTTTGACGAGGCAGATCTGTTCTATGGTCATGGTACTGACAACGCCTGGGATGAAGCGGTTTACCTGGTTTTCTGTGCCTTGCAGATACCCTTCGACAGTGATGACGACATCATGTCCAGGGAGCTGACCCCGTCCGAACTGACACGCGTGGAGACGCTCGGGCAGCGACGCATCGAAGAGCATGTTCCCGTGGCTTATCTGGTAGGAGAGGCATGGTTTGCAGGTATGCCATTCGCAGTCAATGAACATGTCCTGATACCCAGATCTCCGATCGCGGAGTTGATTCAGCAGCACTTTGCCACCTTGTTGCCCCGAGAACCTGAGCGGATTCTGGATCTATGCACCGGCAGCGGCTGCATCGGCATAGCTGCTGCTCTTGAATTCCCCGGTGCCGTCGTGGACCTGGCGGACATTTCCGAAGAGGCGCTCGTATTGGCTCGGCGAAATGTGGAGCGATATGGTTTGCAGGAACGCGTGCAAGTGATGCACTCCGATCTCTTTGCCAGCCTTGCAGCAACCTATGACCTGATTGTCACGAATCCCCCCTACGTCTCGCAGGATGAAGTCAATGAACTGCCACCCGAGTACCGACATGAGCCCGCCCTGGGTCTCGTCTCGGCAGACGAGGGGTTGGAGATTCCCTTGCGGATTCTTCGCGATGCGCCTGACTGGTTGACTGAGGATGGCGTTCTGATACTGGAGGTGGGCTATTCCAGCGCTGTGCTGTCCGAACGCCTGCCACAGGTACCGCTGCAGTGGCTGGAGTTCGCCAACGGCGGGGATGGCATCTGTCGGATGACCAGAAAGCAGTTGCTGGACTATCGCGACTGCTTCGTCTGACTCCCGTTGCCTGTGATGATTCGTAACACCCAGGATGTTGGTGTACAATTCGCCGCCTTTCAGGACGCCCTGACAAGGTGCGACATTCATTCCTTCACTTACAGGTGACGCATGTCTGGAAATTCGATTGGCAAGCTGTTCACGGTCACCAGCTTTGGTGAAAGCCATGGTCCGGCGCTCGGATGCATCGTGGATGGCTGCCCTCCCGGAATGGCGTTGAGCGTTGCAGACTTGCAGCGCGATCTTGATCGTCGCAAGCCCGGCACGTCGCGCTTTACCACTCAGCGTCAGGAAGCGGATGAAGTCCGCATTCTCTCCGGCGTGTTCGAAGGCCGTACCACCGGAACTCCCATTGGACTGGTCATCGAGAACACAGATCAGCGCTCAAAGGACTACGGAAGGATTGCAGAGCAGTTCCGGCCAGCCCACGCCGACTATACCTATCAGCAGAAATACGGCATTCGCGACTATCGCGGGGGTGGACGTTCGTCAGCGCGCGAGACTGCGATGCGCGTCGCGGCTGGCGCCATTGCCAAAAAATACCTGTTCGAGCGTTACGGCGTGCAGATTCGTGGCTACATGAGTCAGCTCGGACCCATCCGTATCGAGGATTTCGACTGGGACGAGGTGGATCGCAATCCATTCTTCTGCCCGGACGCGGCGAAGGTGCCGGAAATGGAGGCCTACATGGCTGCTCTCAACAAAGAGGGAAACTCCATTGGCGCCCGCATCAACGTCGTAGCGTCGGGAGTGCCTGTTGGCCTGGGCGAGCCGGTTTTTGACAGGCTGGATGCTGATCTGGCCCATGCACTCATGAGCATCAACGCCGTCAAAGGCGTCGAGATTGGCGCTGGTTTCAGTTGCATCACGCAGAAGGGGACAGAACATCGCGATGAGATGAGTCCGCAGGGGTTCTTCTCCAACAATGCAGGGGGAATCCTTGGTGGAATTTCCTCCGGACAGGATATTCTCGCCAGCATCGCCCTCAAGCCAACTTCCAGCATTCGCATCCCAGGCAGGTCCATCGATGTGCATGGAAATCCTGTGGACATCATCACCACCGGCCGCCATGACCCCTGTGTAGGTATCCGTGCAACTCCCATTGCCGAAGCCATGATGGCGATCGTACTGATGGACCACTTGTTGCGACATCGTGCACAGAATGCGGATGTCGTATCGACAACGCCCATCGTGTGAATCCTGGCTTAAATTCCATTTGGTTATTCGAAGGATAAAATAGTTTCATTTTGGTTATTGAAAATCGGCGAGTATAGTTTTTCCACTCCTTTCAGTGTCAGCTAAAACGGTAAATTCTCATGACTGGTAAAACCTTGTACGACAAACTCTGGGACTCCCACCTCGTGAAGCAGCGCGACGATGGTACTGCGCTCATTTACATAGATCGCCAGTTGATCCATGAAGTCACATCGCCCCAGGCGTTCGAAGGTCTGCGCATGGCAGGACGTCGTCCCTGGCGTGCCGAGGCGAATTTCGCGACGCCTGATCACAATATTCCGACGACACGTGAGGAGCGCCGACTGGGCCTGGAAGGCATTCGCGATCCAATCTCGCGCATCCAGGTCACTACGCTGGACGACAATTGCAAGGAGTTCGGCATTTTCGAACTCGACATGAATGACGAGCGTCAGGGCATCGTTCACGTGGTTGGGCCTGAGCAGGGCGCCACATTGCCGGGAATGACCATCGTTTGCGGCGACTCCCACACCTCTACGCACGGTGCGCTGGGCGCATTGGCCCACGGTATTGGCACGTCCGAGGTTGAGCACGTCATGGCGACGCAGTGCCTGCTGCAAACCAAGATGCGGAACATGTTGATCCGTGTGGACGGCAGGTTGAACCCCGGTGTGACGGCGAAAGACATTGTGCTGGCCATCATCGGCGAGATCGGCACGGCGGGGGGGACGGGCTATACCATCGAGTTTGGCGGCGAAGCCATCCGCTCTCTGAGTGTTGAAGGGCGCATGACGGTGTGCAACATGGCCATCGAAGCCGGTGCCCGTGCCGGACTGATTGCCGTGGATGAAACCACACTGGCTTACATCAAGGGTCGTCCCTTTGCGCCCAAGGGCGATATGTGGGAAAAGGCGGCTGCCGCCTGGCGAGGGCTGGTCAGCGACGCTGACGCGCATTTTGACAGGGTGGTGGTGATCGATGCAGCAGACATCATCCCGCAGGTAACCTGGGGGACATCTCCGGAGATGGTGGCGCCGATTACCGGCGAGATACCAGACCCCGAGAAGGAACTGGACCCAAGCCGTCGCGACAACATGCGTCAGGCACTCAAATACATGGGCCTCCAGCCGGGAACCCGAATTACCGACATCAAGCTGGACTGCATCTTCATTGGCTCATGTACCAATTCCCGCATCGAGGATCTGCGTGCCGCAGCTGCCGTGGTGAAAGGGCGCAAGGTGGCCGCCAATATCGAGATGGCGCTCGTGGTGCCAGGCTCTGGCCTGGTCAAGAAGCAGGCAGAGGCGGAAGGTCTGGACAAGATTTTCATCGATGCGGGTCTGGAATGGCGTGAACCTGGGTGCTCCATGTGTCTGGCCATGAACGCCGACCAGCTGGGGGCAGGCAAGCACTGCGCCTCGACCTCGAATCGCAATTTTGAAGGACGGCAGGGTTTCGGCGGTCGCACGCATCTTGTCAGCCCGGCGATGGCCGCAGCGGCAGCGATCCACGGTCACTTCGTCGATGTGCGCGACATTCTCTTTACTACTGACAGATTGGTTTGAGAGTGTATTGCAATATTATGAATTTAAAGAATAAAGGTGTATTTAAATGAGAAAATTCACAGTGCAGTCAGGGTTGGTGATGCCATTGGATAGAGCCAATGTCGACACAGATTTCATCATTCCCAAGCAGTTCCTCAAGTCGATCAAGCGCAGTGGCTTCGGAGTGAACCTGTTCGACGAGCATCGCTACATGGACAAGGGGGAGCCTGGCCGGGACAACAGTGGCCGTCCGCTGAATCCCGATTTCGTCATGAACAAGCCGCGTTACAAAGGGGCCTCGGTGCTGCTGGCGCGAGAGAATTTTGGCTGCGGCTCCAGTCGCGAGCACGCTCCCTGGGCGCTCGATGATTACGGTTTCCGTGTCATCATTGCACCAAGCTATGCCGATATTTTCTTCAATAACTGCTTCAAGAATGGAATATTACCGATTGTTATTGATAGAAAAATAGTTGACGAGATTTTTGGCGAAGTGGAAGCGAATACCGGGTACTCCCTGCTGGTGGATCTGGAAAAGCAGGTCATCGTCAAGCCCGATGGCAACAGTATTCCCTTCGCGGTGGACAGCTTCCGCAAGTACTGCCTGCTGCATGGCCTGGACGATATCGGCCTCACCCTGCAGGACGCTGGTGACATCAAGGCTTTTGAATCGCGCTGGAAGACAGCGGCGCCCTGGTATTTTGGTGTTCAGGCGTAGTCAGGCCTCTGCACAGAACAAATTGAATCTGGAAATTGACAGGAAGGAGTGCAATGAAGACTTACAACGTGGCAGTGGTCGGGGCAACTGGAGCAGTCGGCGAGACGCTGATCAGCATCCTTGAAGAGCGCAATTTTCCGGTCGGCGAGTTGTTCGCGCTGGCCAGCGAGCGGTCTGCCGGAACGAAGGTGATGTTCCGAGGCAAGCCCATCACAGTGCAGAATCTTGCGGATTTCGATTTCTCAAAGGCGCAGATCGGCTTGTTCTCTGCGGGCGGCAGCGTGTCCGCACAGTACGCGGAAAAGGCCGGGCGTGCCGGGTGTGTCGTGATCGACAACACGTCCCACTTCCGCTACGAGGACGATATTCCTCTTGTGGTTCCGGAAGTCAACCCGGAGAAAATTGCCGACTATCCCAATCGCAACATCATCGCCAATCCGAATTGTTCCACGATTCAGATGTTGGTGGCGTTGAAGCCAATTCACGACAAAGTCGGCATAGAACGCATCAACGTGGCGACTTATCAGGCAGTTTCGGGTACCGGCAAGCTGGCTATCGAAGAGCTCGCCAAACAAACTGCTGATTTGCTCAATGGCAGAACGCCCACCTGCAAGGTGTATCCGAAGCAGATCGCCTTCAACGTGCTGCCGCAAATTGACGTATTCCTGGAGAATGGCTATACCAAGGAAGAGATGAAAATGTCCTGGGAGACCAAGAAGATCCTGGGAGACGACTCAATTCGCGTCAATGCCACCTGCGTGCGTGTGCCCGTGTTCTACTCGCATTCCGAGGCAGTGCACATCGAGACCCGCAGCCCGATCAGTGTGGAAGAGGTGCGCGAGTTGTTGTCGAAGGCACCCGGCGTGGTGTTGATGGATGAGCGCAAGCCCGGCGGGTATCCGACGGCGGTGGGTGATTCCGCAGGCAAGGATGCAGTCCTGGTTGGTCGCATCAGGGCCGATATTTCTCATCCCAATGGTCTCAATCTGTGGATTGTGTCAGATAACGTGAGAAAAGGTGCTGCTTTGAACTCTGTGCAGATAGCCGAAGTGTTGATAAAAGACTACTTATAATGAATACTTGCACGCGTAATTGAAGCGTATTTCTCGGGATTTGAGGGGCCTTGCAGGCCCCGAATTTCCGAATGACGCTCTCAACCTTCCTGCACTCAGAGCGTGACAGCCGCACAAGCCACATAAGAAGGAATGGATCATGGTCAGAAAGCCGGTGGTGATTTTCACCTCGTTAGTGCTGTTAGCTGCGGCAAATGCCAAAGCGCTGGGGCTGGGCGACATCACGCTTGAATCTGCTTTGAATCAACCTCTTCGTGCCAACATTCCACTGCTTCAACTTGGCGATGTGCGTGCCGAGCAAATCAGTGTGCAGCTGGCTTCCGAGAGTGACTTTGCGCGCTTTTCCATTGATCGGGAGGCGTTCCTGGGCAACATCCGTTTTGATGTTCAACCTGTCGGCGCCGAAGCCGTGGTGCAGCTCAGTACTCGGGACGTTGTGCGTGAACCTTACCTGAGTTTTGTGCTGGAGACGCGCTGGCCGACCGGCCGGATGCTCAGTGAATACACGGTGCTGCTGGATCTCCCTGCATTTTCTGAAAATGCGCCGGCTCCGGTTGTTCAGCAGCCTGCACAACAAGTCTCCAACGCGCCTGATTCCTCACAACAAATATTTGAAAATCAGGGTGTTGTACCAACTTCTTCAGGTGGGTCAGGAACTCCGGCGCGGCTTGCTGCACCGGTTGAGCCTACTCCGCTTCCGAGTGCGGATGCCATCGAGCCAGCGCCCAATCTTGTCGCCCAGGCAGATACTGCTTCAGGCGCTTCTGCGCCAGTGGATGTCCTGGCCGCGCCAGCGCCGGACGTCCCTCCGCCCGCGGCAACTCCTGTGCCTCTTGCCGCACCAGACAGTCAGGACACGATCACCACGGATGCCAACGACACACTGTGGGATATCGCGCTCCAGATAAGACCAGACAGCTCTGTTTCCGTGCAGCAGACCATGCTCGCAATCCAGCGCCTCAATACGGATGCTTTCATCGGCGACAATATCAATATGGTGCGCCGCGGCCAGGTGTTGCGAATCCCTGACATCGAGCAGATCCGGGCGCTGAGCTCTCGTGAGGCCATCGGCGAAGTAGCGCGGCAGAATCAATTGTTCGAGAACCGCCGCAACGTGCCCCTCAGCACGCAGCCGCTGGCTGCTCCACCAGCTGTGCCGGCAGATGCGTCTGGCGCACCCCGTGGAGAGCTGAGCGTTGTGAGTGTTGACAGCGCTGAGCCCGGAGCACAAACCGCAAGCGGTCAAAGCGCGGAGCTTGATGCGCGCATCGCCAGCCTGGAAGACGTTCTGGCTGTTCAACGCGAGGAGGCAGATCGCGCGGCCTTGCAAAATGCAGAGCTGACTGAACGTCTTGGTCTGCTTGAAGAGCAGATCGCTTCTGCACAGGAAATCATCAGGCTGCGAGACCTTGAACTGGCTCAGTTGCAGGCGTCTCTGGTCAATGCGCCTGCGGTCGAGGATGCACCTGCCGAACCTCCGACAGTGATTACCATGGCGCCTGATCGCACCTTCATCCAGATTCTGCTGGACACGCTTGTAGCCAACACCTTGGCTCTGCTGGGCGTAACCGCACTGGTCATTTCCCTGCTGGTGTTCATGTTGCTCAAACGCAATCGGGCAGCTGAGCAGGCGGCGCTGGCGGGCATGGATGGTATTGCCGGCGAGCCGCGAATCACCGAGCCCCAACCTGCGATTTCTCCCGTGGTCGTGCCTGAGCAAGACAGTGTCCTGACTGCGGACGACTCCTCAGCAGCAGCGCCAGAAGCTGAAGATTTCGACGCGATCTTCGATTTGGCCGCCTCGGCTGACGACGACCTTAGAGACGTGGACATCAGAAGCGGCAATACAGAAGGTCCGGCAATAGCGGCTGTCGAAGATGGTGCGGACGCACTCATGGCTGAGGTGGATGCGCTGATTGCGGAGTCCCGTTATCAGGAAGCCATCAGTCTGTTGCAGGACAGCATCGTGGTGCAGCCGGAGCGCGCTGATCTGCGTTTGAAACTGCTGGAGGCGTACGCCGCCTCTCAGGATGCAGTCGGCTTCAAGCTTCAGGAAACTGAGCTGCGCGATTTGGCGGGAGATTCAGTTGCGCCTCGGATTGCCGAGTTGCGTGCGCAGCTTCGAAATACTGTGCAGGATGACATTCTGGAAGAGGGCGATGCCTTCATCTATGAAGACAGGTGAACGCATAGACGCCGCTGGAGGTGTTTACGGTCAGCGTGCCGAAGCTACCCACCTGGCTCACCGTGCCATCGGCCGACGTTCCGCCCTGAATCCCATAGGCCAGTGTGTCCCCATCGGCATCCGTGCAGGACAATGTCCCACTGAGGGCGCTGTCGATGGTCGCCGCCGATTGATCTACCTCAGCGATTGTCCCCGGTGTCACCGGCGACGGGGTCGGCGCGTCATCCGCACCGGTCACTCTCACCGTGTAGGC
>CAMCRC010000049.1 GCA_945877175.1 Klebsiella pneumoniae
ATACCAACCTGCTGTTTGCTGTGGCGCATTCTCAGCGCGCTCCCACCGTGGAGGAACGGTACTCCAACATCGATACTGCCACCTGCAAGCCCCCTGTCAGTGATCTCGACCTGGTCGCCCATGCTGCCACCCAGCGTTATGAAATTGGCAAGCCCGATGCTGACAAGGAGCAGTCCACCAATATCGAGTTCGGGCTGCGTCGCCACAGCGGTGCCGTGACCGGCGAACTGAATTTCTTCTACAACAACATCGCTGATTACTTGTATCTGCGCGACTCCGGCGCACTTGTAGATGACGTGGAAGTGGCTTATGTCACGCAGGATGACGCGGTCTTTCGAGGGGTGGAAGCGGAGGTGTCATTCCCGCTGTTCAGCTATGACGATGCTGAGACGCAGATGACTCTGTTTGGCGACTATGTGCGTGCGCGACTGGATGGTGATGGCAATGTGCCGCGTATTCCCGCCATGCGCGTTGGTGCCGAGGTCACGCACACCCACAACGACTGGCTGTACAAACTGCGGACAACCCGGGTGGCGAAGCAGACGGACGTTGCCATGAACGAATCGGAGACCGACGGCTACACTCTTCTGAGTGCCTCAGTGGACTACCATGCCACCGTATTCGGCCAGGAAATGACGGTCTTTGCCCAGGGCAGCAATCTGCTGGACGAAGAAATCCGCAATCATGTGTCAGTGCTGAAGGATGTGGCGCCTGAGGCCGGTCGCAATCTGGTCCTTGGTCTCAGACTGGAGTTCTGATCAGGACCTGGCTGCTGCAGGCGCGCTCGCGGGCGCGTCGGCAGTGGCTTCTTCGGTTGGCTTGAAATCGCCGGTGAAGTGCGTCAGCAGGTCATTTTCGAAGAACATGGTCACACGTTCCTGTCCCCTCTCTTCCCCGCCCGGCTGGTAGCTGTACACATAGTCCCAGCGATCCTGATCAAACGGATCGCGCACCAGGGGCGTGCCCATCACGAAGACAACCTGACGCTTGGTCATGCCCGGTCGCAACTGGTCGATCATTTCCTGAGTGATGATGTTGCCTTGCTGGATGTCGATCTTGTACACGCCGGGAAACTGCAGACTGGGAAGGCTGCAAGCGCCGAGAAAGAGCGCACTGCCGAGCAGAAGGCTCAGGCGAAGGGCTTTGTACCCGGCGAAAGACGGGGTGTTGGCTGGCGTGTTGCGTGGCTGCATGAAGGAATCTCTTTCCAAGGCTGCGAGGAGGGATGGCATGTCAACTTTCATCCACTGGGCTTCGCGGGCATAATACCCCAGCGGCCCCGAGGGGCAAAGCGCGAAAAGAAGGGCCACCAGGAGTGGCTTCCAGCATCCCAGCTACGTTTGCCAGCCTGCCCGGCTCCGCGCCAGGCCAAGAGAGTGTCATGTCATCCGAGAACCACGAACTGCGCAAGGCAGGCCTCAAAGTCACGCTGCCACGTGTCAAGATTCTGCAATTGCTGGAGAATTCCGAGACTCGCCACCTCAGTGCCGAAGACGTTTACAAAGCCCTGATCGAGGCCGATGAAGACGTGGGGCTGGCAACGGTTTACCGGGTGCTCACGCAGTTCGAATCTGCCGGCCTTGTCATGCGTCATCACTTCGAAGGCGGCCACTCGGTGTTCGAGCTCAGTACCATGGAGCACCACGACCATCTGGTATGCAGCAAATGCGGACTGGTGGAAGAGTTCTTCGATGAAGTGATCGAGACTCAGCAGGAGAAGATTGCGGCCAAGTTCGGCTTCGAAATCACCGATCACAGCCTCTATCTTTATGGTATCTGCAAGGCCTGTCAGAGCCTCCGACTCAGGCCTTGAGCATTTCTTCGGCATGCGCCAGAGATTCGGGCGTGAAGCCCTGTTCTTCCGATTCGCCCCCTAGCATCCGCGCAATTTCGAGCACTTGCTCCTCGCGCGTCAGCGTGCGGATGCGGGTGCCGACGCGCTCAGCATCCCCTGGTGCGCCCGCCTTGCTCACAAAGAAGTGCTGGTGCCCCTGGCTGGCCACCTGGGCCTGGTGCGTCACACACAGAACCTGGCCGCGCTCACCCAGTTGCCGCAGCAGTCGGCCGACCGCCCGGGCCACTCCGCCACCGATGCCTACATCGACTTCATCAAATACCAGCGTTGGCGTGGCAGAGGTTTGCGCGGTGATGACTTGAATGGCAAGGCTTATGCGGGACAGTTCACCGCCTGAGGCGATTTTGATCAGTGGGCGAGGTTCCTGACCTGGATTGGTGCTGACCAGGAATTCGACGGTCTCCAGACCATGCGCAGACAGTGCGTCCGAGCCAGTGGGCGACAGCGCGATGCTGAGGCGGGCATTGCTCATACCCAGTTCGGCAATCTGCGTGTTGATCTGGGCAGACAGTGATGTGGCTGCGCGTGTGCGCAGCGCACTCAGTTGTCGGGCGTGGTGCAGGTAGTCCTTGCGCAGCTGCTGGTCTTGCGCGGTACAGTTGGCCAGGGCCTCGTCATTGTGTCCATAGCCAGACAGTTGCTCACTCAGGCGTTTTCGCAACTCCGGCAGATCTTCGGCGCGCACCTTGTGCTTGCGTGCCTGCAGTTGAATATCCGCGAGGCGCTGGTTGATCTGCTCCAGGCGCTGGGGATTGGCATCAAAATGATCGACCGTGCGGCGCAATTCGCTGACCGCTTCCTCGATCTGGATGGTGGCCGTGTTGAGCAGCTCGCCGACTGGTGCCAGCGCGTCGGTGCGTGCCCCGAGTTCCTGCAGCAGACCCAGCGCGTGGTGCAGGCCGCTCAGCAGATTCTGCTCGTCACTCTCGCTGCATACTTCCAGCACCTGACGTGCTGTAGCAAGCATGCTGTCTGCGCTGCTGAGATGGCGATACTCGGCCTGCAGTTGAATCAATTCACCGTCCTGCAGATCCAGGTCGTCCAGCTCTTTAAGTTGAAAACCCAGCAAGGCCACCTGAGCGCTGGCATCCAGACTGCGCTGGCGCAGTGCTTCCAGCTGGTCCTGATTGCGACGCCAGTCTCGACTGAGGCGTCGCACACTGTCCAGAAGGGCCGTCTCACCAAGGAACTCATCCAGCAGGCGCAGATGAGTAGCGCGATTGAGCAGAGACTGATGTTCGTGCTGGCTGTGAATGTCGATCAGCATCTCGCCGATCTCCTTGAGCACCTGCAGGGTGACGGGAAAACCATTGACCCAGGCGCGGGAGCGTCCGTCGTCGGCCACGACGCGGCGCAACAGACAGAGGTCAGGTTCGTCTTCGTTCCACAGCTCGTTCTCCTGCAGCCAAGTGCGGGCCATGGGCTGATCGGCGGTATCGAAGCTGGCGGAAATGTCTGCGCGGCTGGCGTTGCTGCTGATCACTCCCTTGTCCGCTCGGTCCCCCATAGCCAGCCCCAGGGCACCCAGCATGATGGACTTGCCCGCTCCGGTCTCGCCGGTGATGACTGTCATGCCCTGCTGAAACTCGATGTCGAGTGCATCGACAATGGCGTAGTGACGAATGGAAAGCTGAATGAGCATGGAGGCGAAGCGGATTCCGGTTGAGTGCATGGTGGGGACGTTGCCGGGTGCCGACCGTCCCATGCCGATGAATATAGCCTATGCAGACGAGCCTTGTCAGTGTTCCAGCACTGTCTCGGCAGGCACTGCTGACAAATTTGTCCCGCATGGCTTGAATCACTCCGATGCGCCCCCATAAGGGCCTGCATGTCAAAAAACTGCTGGAAGGGCAACGAATGAACGATCACACAGAATCGCAACACCAGGAACCGCAAGGGGACAACGACGTGTTTGAAAACGACGACGGCAATGACGCTGTGGACGAGCATTCTGCGCTGCGGGATGCACTTCAGAAACTGGCTCAGGCTGAGACGCTGATCATGCATCAGAAAGACGAGGTGCTGCGCGTGCAGGCCGAGATGCAGAATCTGCGTCGTCGAACGGAGCTGGATGTCGAGAAAGCACACAAGTTCGGACAGGAAAAACTCAGTGCCGAACTTCTGGCCGTCATGGATAACCTTGAGCGAGCTCTCCAGGTGGCCGTCGACCGCGAGAACGAATCCGTGAAGTCACTGTTGCAGGGAGTCGAGCTGACCCTCAAAAGCTTCAGCGACTGCTTCCGCAAGTTTGGCATTGCGCAGCTTGATCCCCTTGGCGAGCCTTTCGATCCTCAGGTGCACCAGGCCATGGTCATGCAGGAGAATCCCAATGTTGATCCGGACACGGTGACTGCCGTCATGCAGAAGGGTTACACCCTTCATGGCCGCGTGCTGCGTCCCGCCATGGTGATGGTGTCGAAGGCCCCCTCCGCCGGAATCAACGAGAAAGTATGAGCTGGAATCACCCGGACAGACTTGAAATCGCCTGGGCAGGGCCAATATAGGTGGCCAGAAGCAATCGAACCCCCGTGCAGAGACGGTACGGACATCAAGACAGACACTATCAACAGAACATGATCATCAGCGTCAGCGCTGACTGAAATGCGAGACGGAGAGAGCAGCATGGGAAGAATCATTGGAATAGACCTGGGAACCACCAACTCTTGCGTGGCGATCCTGGACGGTGGCAAATCACGGGTCATCGAGAACGCCGAAGGGGATCGCACGACCCCGTCGATCATCGCGTTCACAAAGGACGGCGAAACACTGGTGGGTCAGCCTGCCAAGCGCCAGTCTGTCACCAATCCGACCAACACATTGTTCGCAATCAAGCGACTGATTGGTCGCCAGTTTGCCGACGACGTGGTCCAGAAAGATATCAAGATGGTGCCTTACGAGATCATCAAGGCCGACAATGGCGACGCCTGGGTACGCGTGAATGGCGAGAAAATGTCGCCCCCGCAGATCTCCGCGCAAGTACTGAAAAAAATGAAGAAGACCGCCGAGGATTTCCTGGGCGAGCCGGTGACCGAAGCCGTCGTGACAGTGCCGGCCTACTTCAATGACGCGCAACGTCAGGCCACCAAGGACGCCGGCCGGATTGCAGGCCTTGAAGTCAAGCGCATCATCAACGAGCCGACTGCGGCGGCGCTGGCCTATGGCATGGACAAGAAGGCCGGCGACTCGACCATTGCGGTATTCGATCTGGGCGGCGGCACCTTCGACATCTCCATCATCGAGATCGCTGAAACCGATGGCGAACACACCTTCGAAGTGCTCTCCACCAACGGTGACACGTTCCTGGGCGGTGAAGACTTTGACCTGCGCCTGATCGAATATCTGGCAACCGAATTCAAGAAGGAAACCGGCATGGATCTGCACAACGATCCGCTGGCGTTGCAACGTTTGAAGGAAGCGGCTGAGAAGGCCAAGATCGAGTTGTCCTCCGCGCAACAGACCGAGATCAATCTGCCGTATATCACGGCCGATGCCAGTGGTCCGAAGCACCTGGTGCAGAAGCTCACGCGCGCCAAGTTCGAGTCGCTGGTGGAAGACCTGGTCGACCGCACGATGGGTCCGGTGAAAACTGCACTGCAGGATGCCGGCCTGGATATCTCCAAGATCAATGACGTCATTCTGGTGGGCGGTCAGACCCGCATGCCGATGGTACAGAAGAAAGTGGCCGACTTCTTCGGCAAGGAAGCACGCCGCGACGTGAACCCTGACGAGGCTGTCGCGCTGGGTGCCGCCATCCAGGGGGCCGTGCTCTCGGGTGAAGTGAACGACGTGCTGCTGCTGGACGTGACCCCGTTGTCTCTGGGCATCGAGACTCTGGGTGGCGTGGCCAGCATCCTGATCGAAAAGAACACCACGATTCCGACCAAGAAGACACAGGTGTTCTCGACCGCTGACGACAACCAGACTGCAGTGACCATTCACGTGGTGCAGGGCGAGCGCAAGCAGGCATCACAGAACAAATCGCTGGGCCGATTCGATCTGTCTGATATTCCGAAGTCGCCACGCGGCATGCCGCAGATCGAAGTGGCATTCGACCTGGATGCCAATGGCATTCTGAACGTGTCAGCAAAGGACAAGGCAACCGGCAAGGAGCAGTCGATCGTGATCAAGGCCTCCAGCGGCCTGTCCGATGAAGAGATTGAAAGAATGATCAAGGACGCCGAAGCCAATGCCGCGGACGACAAGAAGTTCGAGCAGCTGATCACCGCACGCAACACCGCCGATGGGCTGGTGCACGCGACACGCAAGACGCTTGAGGAAGCCGGCAGCAAGGTGGATGCCGCAGAGAAGGAGAAGATTGAAGCAGCTATTCTGGCGACGGAAGCAGCCATCAAGTCTGGTGATATCGCCGAAATCGAAGCAAAGACCAAAGAGCTGACTGACGTATCCTCCAGTCTGGCGCAGAAGATGTATGCCGAGAAGCAGACGGGCGCCCAGGGCGGCGCCGCTGGCGGCGCGCAAGGCAATGCCGGGCAGAACGACGACGCGGTGGATGCGGAGTTCGAAGAAGTCAAAGACGACAAGTAAACCTGCAATCATGCGTTCCGACCTGGCGCGCAAGAGGTGCACGAAAGCACAAAAACCGGACGGGGCAGCCCGTCTGGTTTTTTGCGTTGCAGGGTGTGCAAACCAGCACTGAACATTGATGCAAGACGAGACCGACGATCACTATGTCCAAACGAGATTATTACGAAGTACTGGGTGTTGCCCGGGACGCCGCCGAGGCTGACATCAAGAAGGCCTATCGTCGTGAAGCGATGAAGCACCACCCGGATCGCAATCCGGATGACAAGTCCGCAGAGGACAAATTCAAGGAAGCGAACGAAGCCTTCGAAGTGCTCTCCGACGCACAGAAGCGGGCGCGCTATGACCAGTATGGCCACGCCGGGGTCAATCAGCAGGGTGGTGGCGGCGCGGGCAATGCAGACTTCGGCGATGTTTTTGGCGACATCTTTGGCGACATTTTCGGTGGCCAGCGCGGTGGTGGCGGGCGCAGCAACGTGCGCAAAGGCGCCGATTTGCGATACACCCTCGAGCTTGACCTCGAAGAGGCCGTGCGTGGCACGACCACCAAGATCCGCATTCCGGCAACAGTGCCCTGCAAGACCTGTGACGGCTCCGGAGCCCGCAAGGGCAGCAGCCCGGTAGATTGCAGTACTTGCAATGGTATTGGCCAGGTCCGCATGCAGCAGGGATTCTTCTCCGTGCAGCAGACCTGCCCACGCTGTCAGGGTTCGGGCAAACAGATCAAGGATCCCTGCAATACCTGTCACGGTCGTGGCAGTGTCGAGGAGCAGAAAACTCTGTCTGTGAAAGTGCCTCCAGGCGTGGATACGGGCGATCGCATCCGCCTGACCGGCGAAGGTCAGGCGGGCAGCCACGGCGGACCGCCCGGTGACTTGTACGTGCAGGTGTCGGTGCGTGAGCACAAATTGTTTGAGCGTGATGGCATCGATCTGCACTGCGAAATTCCCATCAGCTTCGTTGACGCAGCACTTGGCGGCGAGCTGGAAGTGCCGACGCTGGATGGCCGCGTGAAGCTCAAGATTCCGCCGGAAACGCAAACCGGCAAATTGTTCCGCCTGCGCAACAAAGGGGTGATGCCAGTGCGGGGTGGCGTCACGGGTGATCTGCTGTGCCGCGTGGTCGTCGAGACCCCGGTGAATCTGACCAAGAGACAGAAGGAACTGCTTGCTGAATTTCACGACATCGCCGAAAGCGAAGGGGCGCAGTCGCCCAAGAAGACGTCGTGGTTCGATGGTGTGAAGAAGTTCGTGGACGAGCTGCGCGCCTGATTGAGGGAGCGGGCCCTGCCCGCAAACCTTGTCTGATTTGCAGGAGCGGGCCCTGCCCGCGAACCCTCCTGCCTCAGCGCTTGTTCAATCCCAGTCTTTCCAGAATTTCACCATGCTGTTCTGGCGCAAGCCGAGGTCCGAACTGAGATACCACCAGTGACGATGCCAGACTCGCCAGCGTCCCTGCTGTTTCAAAATCACAGCCCTGGGTGATGCCGTACAGGAAGGCGCCGGAGAACATGTCACCTGCGCCATTGCTGTCTACGGCCCGCACCGTGTGCGGCGCTACGTCGAAATAGCGCTTGCCATCAAACAGGCGCGCGCCTGCAGCCCCGCGGGTCACTGCAAACTGCCGCGCCACCTTTTCCAGAGCGGCGCAGGCGGCCTCGATCGTCTCTTCTCCCGACCAGAGCATGGCTTCCTTCTCGTTGCAGAACAGCAGGTCTACGCCCTCACCGATGAATTCATTGATGCCGTTGCGGAAGTACTCCACCATGGCGGGGTCCGAGAACGTCAGAGCGAACTTGACGCCGTTCTCGCGCGCGTGCCGTTTGAGGTCGAGTACTGCACTTCGCGCTGTTGGCGAAGTAACCAGATAGCCTTCCACATAGGCGTATTCCGACTGGCTGATGGCGTCGTAATTCAACTCATCAGTGGACACGCGCTGCGAAATTCCCAGCGAGGTCAGCATGGTGCGCTCGGCATCCGGCGTCACCATGACCAGGCAACGGCCGGTGGTGCCCTCTTCGCGCTCCGCACTCAAGTTGGTCTTGATGTTGAGGTCGCCAAGTTCGCTCATGTAGAAGTGGCCCGCTTCGTCGTTGGCCACTTTGCAGGAGAAGAATGCCTTGCCACCGAACTGACTCAGGGCGTAAAGGGAGTTGGCAGCAGAACCGCCCCCGGCACGCTTCTTCAGCGAATAACGTTGCATCAGCAACTCGAGCAGCGCCTGCTGTTTTTCCTCGTCGATCAGGGTCATGAAGCCCTTTTCAATGCCACCATCCACAAAGAACTGGTCGTCGACTTCGAATTCCTTGTCCACCAAGGCATTCCCAATTCCATAAACGTCGTAATGTTTCATGAGCGCTCCAGTGTGTTGAATGCCTGTTCGGCGGCATCCAGCGTCAAGCCTATTTCCCGGTCGCCATGGGCGGCGCCCACGAAGCCTGCTTCGAAGGCGGAAGGGGCCAGGTAAACGCCGCGGTTGAGCATCAGGTGGAAGTACTTCTTGAACTGCTCCACGTTGCAGGCCATGACCTGTTCGAAGGTATTCACTTTTTCTTCCTTGCTGAAGAAGCAGCCGAACATGCCACCCACACTGTGGGTTGTGAAAGGGATCCCCGCGGCACGGGCGCGTTCCTCGAGACCCTTCATGAGTGCGCCGGTACGGGCATTCAGAGATTCGTAGAAGCCAGGGGCCTGAATCGCCGTCAGCATGGCCATGCCGGCGGCGACTGCCAGCGGACTTCCAGCCAGCGTGCCTGCCTGATACACGGCGCCCATCGGGGCGACCATTTCCATGATCTCGCGACGACCGCCAAAGGCACCCACGGGCAGTCCGCCGCCGATAACCTTGCCAAGTGTCGTCATGTCTGGAGTCACTTTGTAGTGCGACTGCGCGCCGCCGAGGGCGACGCGGAAGCCTGTCATCACTTCATCGAAAATCAAGACAGCACCGTATTGCGTGCACACCTCCCGCATGGTCTCCAGGTAGCCAGGCAGGGGCGGTACCAGATTCATGTTGCCTGCGACCGGCTCAACGATTACGCAGGCGATCTCGCTGCCGTGCTTCTCGAAGAATGCTACCAGGGCCTTCGCGTCGTTGTAGGGCAGCACATAAGTCAGGTCGGTATAGGCTTTGGGAACGCCGAGGGAGTCAGGCTCGCCCAGGGTCAATGCGCCTGAGCCGGCCTTCACCAGCAAGCCGTCCACATGGCCGTGATAGCAGCCCTCAAACTTGACGATCTTGTCGCGGCGCGTGAATCCACGTGCCACGCGAATTGCGCTCATTGTGGCTTCTGTACCAGAGGTGACCAGTCGCACTCTTTCGATGGAGGGCACCAGTTTGCAGATGGTCTTCGCGATGGTGACCTCTGCTTCGGTGGAGGCGCCGTATCCAAGTCCCTGCATCAGCTGAGTCTGCAGTGCTTCGATCACGGCAGGGTGCCGGTGTCCCAGAATCAGCGGGCCCCATGCACCTACGTAGTCGATGTAGCGATTGTTGTCTTCATCGGTCAGCCATGCACCTTCCCCGCCTTGAAAGAACAAGGGATTGCCACCGACGCCGCGAAATGCGCGCACCGGAGAATTGACCCCGCCAGGGATGTAGCGCTTGGCTTCTTCGAACAGGGCGGCAGAGCGGCTGTGACTTTTTTCGGGCGTGGATTCGAAGGCAGACATGAGATCCTCGACGGCACCAGCAGTGGGCCGATCAGCGTGATGAAGCAAACAGTGAATTCAGTTCTCGAGCTCGAAAATCGACATCGGGAAAGGCAAAAAGATTATGTATGACGGCCAGCATATCCGCACCGGCAGTGATCAAAGCGCCGCCATTTTCGGTGTTGATGCCGCCGATTGCAACAATCGGGATTTTCAATGCGGCTCTGGCGATGGGCAGAATTCCAATGTCGGCAGGTATTGCATGTGGCTTGGTGACGGAAGGAAAAAATCGACCAAAAGCAACATAGGATGCGCCGTTCTCCTCGGCTCTGCGGGCAAGTGCGAGATCGCTGTGGCAGGTCATGCCAATTATTGCGTTCGGACCAAGTCGCTCTCGAGCCTGTTGCAATCCTGAATCGCTCTGTCCGAGGTGCACTCCATCAGCGTCTATGGCGAGGCAAAGCGCTACATCGTCATTGATCAGCAGCGGCGTTGCGTAGCGCCGACACAACGCAAGCAGGGCTTTGGCCTGTTCCAGCCGTTCTGCTGTGTTGGAGAGTTTGTTGCGGTACTGCAGCAGAGCCACACCTGCACTCAGAGCAGCTTCCGCTCTCTCCAGCAACAGATCTCCCGGGAGCAGGCGTTCGTCAGTTATCGCGTACAGCCCGCGCAATGAGACAGCTGTATTCATGTGCTGCGCGACCAGTAACCACGTTCGGGAAGCCACTGCCCTGAGCCCGGTCTTTGTCCGGCCTGCAGACTTTGCCATGTGAAATGTTGTGCCTGACGCGCTGCCTCGGCAACACTCAAGCCCTTGGCAATGTAGCCGGCAAGACTGGCGGCGAGCGTGCAGCCCGAGCCATGGTATTCCCCGGGCAGACGCGGCCACTCGCAAAGCTCGGGAGTTTGCATAAGGGAGTACAGGCAATTGATGACACTGGGGTTGTCGGAGTGTGTGCCGGTAAGGAGGACGTGTTTGCAGCCCAGCGCCAGCAATTCCCTGGCGTTGGCTTCTGCATTGTCTGTCGCATCTGTGAGCAGTCGCAGTTCCAGTGTGTTGGGTGTCAGGACGGTTGTCAGCGGAATCAGCAGGTTGCGCATGACGCTGCGAATATCATCGGCGCTGAAGTCGAAACCTCCCCCGGCACGAAGGATCGGATCAAGGATGACGGGAATTTCGGGATAATCGCGCAGGATGCAGTGAATGGCTTCAGCAGCGTGAATGCTGCCCAGCAGGCCGATCTTGATCGCTGCGACTGGCATGTCGTCGAGCACTGCTCTCGCTTGTGCGATCAATAGAGTCGGCGCAACGGGGTGTGACGTCATTACATTATGCGTGTCCTGTACCGTCAACGCTGTGACGACAGGCAGACAATGGCAGCCTGCACTGAACAGGGCCTCTATGTCAGCTTGAATACCTGCCCCACCGGACGGATCCAGGCCGGAGAAACACAACACGTTCGGCTTGCAGTCGCCAGTCTCTTTCATTGAGGACACCTGTGAAGTCCCTCCGCGACGGTCTAGAACGGTCTGACGACAACCAGAATGACGATGGCGATCAGCAGCAGCACGGGAAATTCATTGAAGTAGCGGAAATAGACATGGCTTCGCACGTTGCGTCCGGCACGGAAATCGAGCACGAAGCGGTAGCACATGCCGTGGTACACCACGAGCAGCAGCACAAGGCCAAGTTTGGCGTGCATCCAGCCGGAACTCATGTAGTACCCGGCGTCGAAACTGATGAGCCAGATTCCAAGCAGAATGGTGATGATCGCGGAGGGTGTGCCGATTCCGTTGATCAGCTTGCGCTCCATGATGATGAAACGGTCCCGGCTGATCTGATCTTCAGCCATGGCGTGGTACACAAACAGGCGGGGCAGATAAAAGATGGCGGCAAACCAGCAGACAACCGCCACGATATGAAACGCCTTGACCCACAGCATACGGCCCCCTTGCCTTGATGCGACAGCGCTCGGCTGCTTGATTCGAGGCGGTACGTTAGCACAGCTGATTGAATGGATCGAGCCTGCAAACGGCGGTATCATGCCGGGCCGAAGTTTTGATAACGGTTCAGAATTTAGTCATTCAAGTCAGCATCTTATGGCTGTTACGGAGATACAGATGATCAAGGTGGGCATTGTCGGAGCAACGGGTTATACCGGTGTGGAGTTATTGCGTTTGCTGGCTCCCCGCAAGGACGTCCGTATTGAGGTGATCACATCCCGCGAAATGCAGGGCACGGCTGTTGCCGATCTTTTCCCGAATCTGCGCGGGCATGTGGATATGGCGTTCTCTGCGCCTGACACCGACGCGCTGTACACATGTGATGTCGTTTTCTATGCAACCCCTCACGCAGTAGCCATGAAGACGGTGCCGGAGTTGCTCGCGCGTGGAGTTCGCGTCATCGACCTGTCAGCGGATTTTCGCTTGAAGGACCAGGCGCTTTGGGAGAAGTGGTACAACGTTTCCCATGAGAGCCCGCAGTATCTGGCGCAGGCAGTGTATGGCCTGCCGGAAGTGAATCGCACCAGAATAGCTGGCGCACAATTGCTGGCTGTGCCTGGCTGCTATCCGACCGCCATCCAGCTGGGCTTCCTGCCCTTGCTGGAGCAGGGCCTGATTGACACCCAGAGTCTTATTGCGGATGCCAAATCCGGTGTCAGTGGAGCGGGGCGCAAGGCGGCCGTTGGCAGTCTTCTTTCCGAGGCTTCCGAGTCGCTGCATGCCTATGGTGTGGCTGGTCATCGGCACCTTCCTGAAATATGTCAGGGCCTGAATGTGTATGCGGGCGAGCCTGTCAGACTCACGTTCATACCGCACCTCACCCCTATGATCCGCGGCATTCATGCCACTCTCTACGCACCACTGAAGGCTGGCAAACAGAATGTGGACCTGCAGGCTGTTTTTGAGACTCGCTACCGGGATGAGCCTTTCGTGGACGTATTGCCCAACGGCAAATATCCCGCCACACGCAATGTGCGCGGTGCGAACCATTGCCAGATAGGCGTGTGCTACCTGCCAGCAAACAACATGGTGGTGGTGATGTCGGTCATCGACAATCTTGTAAAAGGTGCCTCAGGACAGGCCATCCAGAACATGAACATCATGTTCGGACTGGATGAATCAGAAGGCCTGCAGACCGTCGCTTTACAGCCATGAGGCACTGAACCCAATGGCCAATGCCGTCAAGGGAAGCAGGCAGACAAGAATGGTAGTAGTGCCTTACCGGCCCTGGTTGCCTGTGGCGCTCGCTGTCTCCTTTGCCACAGGAGTATTTCTGGCGGCAGTGGCCGGTTTGTACTGGGGCTACTACGGAGCTTCACGAGAACATATAGAAGTAGGTGATGAGAATGTGTTGTTGAGCGAGGCGCTCATTCAGGCACAGGAGCAGATATCCGGGTTGCGTTTCGAACTGGCCATGACAGGGCGTGACAATCTCGTGGATCAGCGGGCAACGGAGGAAGTTCAGAGCACTATCAATGGGTTGCGTGAACGCATAATGCAACTGGAGCAGGATGTATCCTTTTACCGCCAGGTAATGTCGCCGGATTCTGAGGAGTTGGGGCTGATCATTGCCGAGCTGCTTGTGATGCCGGGAAGCACATCTGGATCATATCGCTATCGGGCTGTCTTCACGCTGGCCGGAGCAGGCGATAGCACGGTTGAAGGAAGTGTCGAGATCACTCTGGTAGGTCAGGAAGCAAATGAGCGCAAGATTTACGGTATGGCCGACCTGATACGAGCACCTGGCGTTTTTGAGGATGCACTGGAATTCAAGTATTTCCAGACGCATGAGGCAGAGTTTGATCTGCCGCCTGGATTTGTTCCGGAGCAGATCGAAGTGCGTGCTGAAACAAGTCGTCCGTTCGAGTACAAGGCCGAAAAGGTATCCAGTTGGTCAGTCGAGGAAGTGTGAAATGTTCGGATCAGGATCAAAGACAAATCTTGCTGGTGGGCCGGCCCATACACTGATTTCCCGGCACACCGAAATTGTCGGAGATTTGCGCTTCTCCGGGGAATTGATCATAGAAGGTCGGATTCGCGGCAATGTGTTCGCCGATGATGAATCTGGTGCTGTTCTGAGGCTTGCAGATGGAGGCGTTGTAGAGGGAGAGGTCTGGGTGCCGGCTGCCGTAATCAACGGCTTGGTAGAGGGAGATCTGCACTGCGCGAAGCACCTCGAACTTGCAGCGAAGGCTGTCGTGATGGGCAATGTTTTCTACAATCTGATTGAAATGGTGATGGGCTCGGAGATCAATGGCAGTCTGATGCACATTGGCCGCGCGCAACAGGATGCAAAGCGGCTCTCCTCGACTCAGTCGCCAACTTTGGCCTTCGAACGCACTTCAGAGGCACAATCAATAGTTGACTGAATTACTCAGGTTTCGCCATAATCCGTTCAGCTCGCGAGCCGCGAGCCTTCGATAACTGATGGTACCTCAATGTCCGCTGTCCAATCCCATGATCCGACGATCATTACCATGACGCAGAATGCGGCAAACAAGGTCAAAACCCTGATTGCCGAGGAGGGCAATCCAAAGCTCAAATTGCGCGTGTTTGTCACGGGAGGCGGGTGTTCAGGATTTCAGTATGGATTCAGCTTCGATGAAGCCGTCAATGAAGATGATTCAGTTATCGACAATCATGGCGCGGAGTTGCTGGTGGACCCCCTGAGCTACCAGTATCTGACTGGCGCTCGCGTGGATTATGTCGAGGGCTTGCAAGGCGCCAAGTTTGTTGTAAACAACCCACTGGCTGCGACTACCTGCGGTTGTGGGTCATCTTTCTCAGTGTAGGTGCCCGTCTTCTGGTGCCTCGTTTTCGTAAATACCCCCGAGTATGCATGCACGGCGAGCGCCTGTGACAGAGCCCGTGGCGATTGCCTCTCCCATCCACGCTTTGCGTGCCATCCACGCAAAAGCCACACCTTCAACCCAGTCTGGTGGAAGTCCTGCCTGCTCACTTGAAATGACGCTGGCAAGGGGTATCAGATGTTCAAGCGCTGCCATCAATTCAATATTGTGTGCTCCACCGCCACACACAATGATTTCCTCTATGCCCTTCGCGTGCCAATCGACACTTTCGGCAATGCTGCGGGCGGTGAAGGCGAGCAAACTGGCTTGGACATCTTCATCACGAAGAGTGCCGAAATCGTGGAGCTTGTCCTGCAGCCATGCCAGATTGAACAGTTCACGGCCCGTACTTTTGGGAGCTGGCCGTCCGAGATAAGGCTCCGTCAGCAATGCTTCCAGCAACTCGACGCTGACTTCGCCGGATTTCGCCCAGTTACCGGAGTGATCGTAAGGAAGATTGCGCTTGAGCCTGATCCATGAGTCCATCAGGACATTGCCGGGTCCTGTATCAAAGCCCGCAATCGAAGTTTGCAGATCCGACTGCAACAAGGTGATGTTCGCAATGCCACCAACATTGAGTACGGCTCTTCGTTTGCCACCTTGGCCGAAAAAGTCCTGGTGAAACAAGGGTGCAAGTGGAGCGCCTTGGCCTCCTGCAGCCATGTCTTTCCTTCGAAAGTCTGCAATGGTGCTGATTCTTGTGAGATATGCGATTGTGTTGGGATCTCCAATCTGAAGAGTAAATCGATTCTCACCATGAGGGTGATGCATTACGGTTTGACCATGACTGCCAATGGCAAGAATGTCAGTGGAGGAAAGTGATGCTTTTTGCAGCAGCTGTTTGACGGCTTTTGCAAAGAGACGCCCCAGGGCAACATCGGTCTGGCCAAGCAAAACAAGAGTCACAGGTTCCTGTGAGCACAGGCGCAATATGCTGGAGCGTAATTCTTCCGGGACAGGCTCGCTGTGGGATGCCGTAAGTCGTGGCGGCTCACTTGCGAAATCCACGACGACTGCATCGACTCCATCAATGCTTGTGCCGGAGAGCAATCCCACGAAATATTCATGAGGAACCATAGCTTAACTCGTCGCCATTCCTGGCGCGGAAAATAGACAGAGATGAAATGTTTGTCAGCGGGTCTGCGACGCAGCACTGTCACCGGAGTGCATGGAAAGGAGTCTGTTGTCTGCCTTTGGCGTGTGCACACGGTCCATGAGTTCGCGGGTTTGAGCTTTGAAACGGGGCAACTCCAATGGTGACAATGCAATTGCCTGCGGAAGTTGCTCAACGATAGTACGTGGATCCTTGTGAACGCCGTTGACCAGAAATTCGTAGTGCAAGTGCGGTCCTGTGGAACCGCCAGTCGTTCCTACATAACCAATTACTTGGCCTTGTCTTACCCTGGCCCCTTTCTTGATGCCAGTGGCGTAGTCATTCAGGTGAGCATATTTGGTTTCAAAGCTGCCGCCATGCTGCAGAACTATCAGTTTGCCGAAAGACCCGCTGCGCGCCGCCCAAGTGACCGTGCCATCGCTCGTTGCGCGGACTGGTGTACCGCGCGGCGCGGCATAGTCAGTGCCTCGATGTGCGCGAATGGTGTTCAGTATTGGGTGTTTGCGGGCAAGATTGAAATTGGAGCTGATTCGGAACACATCGAGAGGAGTTCGAAGGAATGCCTTCTGCATGCTTTCGCCGTCTTGATTGTAGTAACCGGTCTCTCCTGCTTCGTTCGTGTATCTCACAGCAATAAACTGCTCGCCCTGGTTGGTGAATTGTGCTGCAAGTATTTCGCCGTTGCCTATGAATTCATCGTTGAGATATTGCTCTTCATACACAATGCTGAAGTTGTCGCCTTCTCGTGGATCCAGGATAAAGTCGATTTCACCGCCGAATATGTCAGCCATCTCCATAAGTGCAGCGGCCGGTATTTCTGCCTTCTGCCCTGCCATGAAGAGACTGTCACTTATGACGCCTTCCTTCAATACAGGCACGATCTCGGCAGAGAGCAAGATTGGATCTACGCCATATCCTTCCTCATTGCGGGTGAATACGTACCCTTCAAGTGGTGATTTCAATACTCGCAACTTTGCCAGTTCCCCCGGTTCGGGGATATGGAAGCTAAGCTCGTACCCTGGATAAAGTCGGTCGAGAACCTTGGCTTCATCACTACTATTGAGTATGCGATACATGTCTTGGGTCGAAAGACCAACCCGGCCAAAAATTTCTGAAAGATTGTCGCCGGCTTGCACTTCAAAGCTCGTCCACATTGATTCGATTTGCCCGGAACTGTCAGAACCAATGATTTCGTCCCTGAGCAGAGCAGTAGTGCTTGCCCCAGCCAGTGCGCGAGAAAGTGCGTTGGGTCCTACTTGAATAGAACTGCTTGCTCTGGCTCCGTGAGCAGACTCCTCAGGGGCGAAAACCAGAGTCAGCACAAGTGCGAGGCTCAAATAGCTGGCAAGCGCCAAATGCTTGCGTGGGTAATGAGTGCTGAGAAAGCATCTCGCAGTGGATAAAAAGCGCATGTAATTAATGACGTACTAACTCTTTTATGTTTGGCGCCTGCGCTGAATTGCAGGCATACGAGCTGACGATTCTTATGAGTTTTCATATGCAGGTCAAGTCTTATTCCCGTTACTAGTGTAAAATTCGCAGCCCTATCTGCTGTGCGTTCAAGTGCGGGCGATGGTCGGCGGATTCGAAGTTCGGCTTAGAGAGGCATCACTCTCTTTGGCTTTCAATGCTTTAATTTTCGGAGAGTCTTTGTGACATCCAGTACTTTTGACATTATTGATGATCTGCAGCGCCGCGGCTTGATTGCGCAGATGTCTTCAGAAGAGGAATTGACTTCCGCTCTGGGCTCAACTCGAACGCTGTATGCGGGATTTGATCCTACTGCAGAAAGTTTGCATATTGGAAATCTTGTTCCTTTGCTAGCGTTGCGCAGGTTTCAGCTTGCTGGCCATCGGCCTATAGCGTTGGTTGGTGGGGCGACGGGGCTTATCGGTGACCCCAGTTTCAAGACTTCTGAACGGCAGCTAAATTCGAACGACGTAGTGGAAGGATGGGTAGATCGGATAAAGAGCCAAGTGTCCAGATTTGTGGATTTTGATGCTGGCAAGTCGAGTGCGATCGTAGTCAACAATCTCGATTGGGTCCGAGACATCAACGTGCTGGATTTCCTTCGCGATGTTGGTAAGCACTTTTCCGTCAATTCAATGATGCAAAAAGACTCCGTCAAACAGCGGCTGGAGAGAGATGGATCGGGAATTTCCTTTACGGAGTTCACGTATATGATTCTCCAGTCTTTTGATTTTTCCGAACTGTACAAGCGCCATGGCTGCATTTTGCAGATAGGTGGAAGCGATCAATGGGGCAATATCACCGGTGGTATTGACCTTACTCGTCGAATTCACAGGTCTCAGGTTTTTGGCCTTACTATCCCATTGATCACCAAGGCTGATGGGCAGAAGTTCGGCAAGACTGAAACAGGAACTGTCTGGCTTGATAGCCGCAAGACGTCGCCATACGCGTTCTATCAGTTCTGGCTGAATGTTGCCGATGCAGATGTCTATAGATTTCTGAAGTTTTTTACTTTTTTGGATCCGGCCTCTATTGATCAGCTCGAGAGCTCAGATCGTTCGGCTCAAGGAAGGCCTGCCGCCCAAGGGGTTCTCGCGCGCGAAGTTACAAAACTGGTACATGGAGCAGCCGGAGTGGAATCTGCGGAACGAATAAGTCTGGCTCTTTTTTCAGGGGAATTGGCTTGCTTGCGAGTCGAAGATTTCGAGCAGTTACGGATGGATGGCTTACCCTCGACTCATGTTCGGCAAGGAAGCTTGAATATTGTAGATGCCCTTGTTTCTAGCGGTCTTGCTGCCTCTAACAGAATAGCCAGGGAGCTGCTGGCCAGCGGTGCTATAAGTGTCAATGGCGATCGATTAGGGCTTGAGTCATTTGAACTAAATGGCGCCTGTGGCTTGCATGGTAAGTACTTCTTGCTAAAGCGGGGAAAGAAGCTATTCCACTTGATATATTTCTGATCAGATAGATTTCTCAGAACTAGTTTATGTTGAAAATATTTCTTGCCAGATTCCAAGCCTATGCCATAATGCGCGCCCCTGATCGAAGTTACTTCGAAAAAGGTTGATGCAAGGCTGCTCAGATTTAGTACGTAAAATTTGTATTTCAGACCTTGCGATAATATTTGCCGTGCGTATAATGCGCGGCCTCCCAACCACGAAGGTTGAGGAGAAAGTTCTTTAAAAAGTAGAGATTAAGTAATAGAGGTGGGTGTTTGCCTTGGTGGACTTGCACAAATTGCAAGAATATCAAAGGTAAGCAACTGCGTTAATTTATTAAGTTAAAGACAGTAGTTG
>CAMCRC010000050.1 GCA_945877175.1 Klebsiella pneumoniae
AAGCGACAGATCAATGAATTCCTGGGCGAGTGGCTGAGCCTGTGTCTGCAGGGCGGTCGCAGTCTGAGTGCCCCCGAATTCTTCTGTGCCGCGTGACATATGGCGAATAGAGACACGGAACTGCCAGTGAGAGTCGTGCAGATCACGGATACACATCTGTTCCGTGATGCCCGTGCCGCGCTGCTGAAACTCAACACGCAGGACAGTTTCGAAAAAGTGATGGACCTCGTAATCCGGAACGAAACGTCAATAGACGTGGTGCTCGGTACCGGCGATATTGCGCAGGACGCCTCGAAGGAAGCCTACCTGCGCTTCGCACAGGCCATGCAGAGTCTCAAGGCGCCTTTCTACTGGATTCCCGGCAATCACGACCGTCGTAAGGTCATGGAGACACTGAGCCCCTGGGAACACGCATTCACCAATCTCATCACTCTCGGCAAATGGCAGATCGTCATGCTGGACTCCAGCGTGCTGGGCGAAGTCCATGGCCGGCTGCACGATCGCGAGTTGCAGCATCTCGAGAAGTCGCTCAAGGCAGTGCAGGAGCATCCCGATGTCGAGCACGTACTGGTGTGTCTGCATCACAATCCAGTAGAAGGCAGCGCGTCCTGGATGGCCGGCATCGGCCTTCACAATCACGATGAGTTTCTGGCAATCATCGATCGCTATTCCTGCGTGCGTGCCGTGCTCTACGGGCATATCCATCAGGAACTGAACTTCAAACGCAAGGGCGTGCGCTATCTGTGCACGCCTTCCACCTGCATTCAGTTCAAACCCAAAGTGCAGGATTTCACGCTCGACGACGTCAATCCCGCCTATCGCTGGCTGAGTCTGCTGCCGGACGGGCGCATCGAATCGGAAGTGGTGCGCGTGACCGGCTACGTCTTCGAAGTTGACCACACTTCGACGGGCTACTGATGCAGGGCCCGGGCGTGTATCTGGTCTACATCCACGGTTTCAACAGTTCCCCGCTTTCCCACAAGGCCCGTCAGACAGCGGACTTTTTTGCCCGGGCCGGCCTGGCCGACTGCCTTGCTGTGCCGGAGCTGCCCCATGAGCCTGCCCGTGCCATAAAGGACTTGTGTGCCATCATCGAGAATCGCTCACAGCCAGTGGCGCTGATTGGCAGTTCGCTGGGGGGCTACTATGCCACCTGGCTGGCGGAGCACTATGGATTGCGTGCCGCCCTGATCAATCCTGCTGTTCGCCCTGCCGAGTTGTGGCTGTCCCACCTCGGGCCCAATCAGAATTTCTATTCCGGCAGACGCTACGAGATCACGGCGGAACATGTCGAGCAGTTGCGGCAGCTGGACGTGCCCGTGTTGAGTCGCCCTGAGAACCTGATGCTGCTGGTGCAGACGGGGGATGAAACCTTGGATTACAGGCTTGCGGTAGACAAGTACAAGTCCTCAGTGAGTATAATTCAGCCAGGCGGCAACCACAGTTTCGTGAACTTCGAGGTCATGCTGCCCGACATCATCCGGTTTCTTTCTGCACGCTGAGCGCAGTATTCGCGTGCCGCACCACAATCCCCGAGCGTATTACCCAGAGATCCACACGCAATGAGCACTACTTACAATGCCGATGCCATCGAAGTACTGACCGGCCTTGACCCGGTCCGCAAGCGACCAGGCATGTACACCGATACCACGCGCCCCAATCACCTCGTGCAGGAAGTCATCGACAACAGCGTCGACGAAGCCCTGGCGGGTCATGCCAGACACATCACCGTCGTCATGCAGAAGGACGGCTTCATCGAGGTGACCGATGACGGGCGCGGCATGCCCGTGGACATGCACGCGGAAGAGAAGGTCAGCGGCGTCGAACTGATCCTCACGCGGCTGCATGCAGGCGGCAAGTTTTCGAACAAGAATTACAAATACTCCGGAGGTTTGCACGGCGTGGGCGTGTCGGTGGTGAACGCGCTGTCCCGTCACCTCGAAGTGATTGTCCGCCGCGATGGCAACGTCTATCAGATGAAGTTCCGGGATGGCGAGAAAGTGTCCGAGCTGACCCCCATCGGCACGGCCCCCAAGCGCATGACTGGCACCACCGTGCGCTTCATCCCCGATGAGAAGTATTTCGATTCCAGCAAGGTCAACATCGCCCGCCTCAAGCATGTACTGCGTGCCAAGGCGGTGCTGTGCTCGGGTCTGCGCGTCAGCTTCGTGGACAACACGGCCGATGCCGACAAGAGCCAGAGCGACGAGTGGTACTACGAAGATGGCCTCACCGATTACCTGACCCAGGCCACCCACGGCTGGCCGGTATTGCCCGAGCTGCCCTTCGTGGGCTCCATGCAGGGCAATGACGAAGCGGTGGAATGGGCGGTGCAGTGGCTGCCCGAAGGAGGCGAGGTGCCCGCCGAGAGTTATGTGAACCTGATTCCCACCGCGCTGGGCGGCACCCATGTGAACGGTCTGCGCACCGGTCTGCTGGATGCTCTGCGAGAGTTCTGCGAATTCCGCAATCTGCTGCCCCGCGGCATCAAGCTGGCGCCCGAAGATGTGTGGGACCGTTGTGCCCACGTGCTGTCTGCCAAGATGCTTGACCCGCAGTTCTCGGGGCAGACCAAGGAGCGGCTGTCCTCGCGCCAGTGCGCGGTATTCATCGCCGGCGTGGTGAAGGATTCCTTCAGCCTGTGGCTGAACCAGCACACGGCAGAGGCTGAGCAGCTGGCCGAGTTCTGCATCGGCAAAGCGCAGAGCCGCCTGAAGGCCAGCAAGAAGGTCGAGCGCAAGAGAGTGACAAGCGGCCCCGCGCTGCCGGGCAAGCTGGCGGACTGCTCCACGCAGGACGTGATGGCGGGCGAGCTGTTTCTGGTGGAGGGCGACTCGGCGGGCGGCTCCGCCAAGCAGGCACGTGACCGCGAGACTCAGGCCATCATGCCGCTGCGGGGCAAGATTCTGAACACCTGGGAGGTGGACTCCAACGAGATCCTTGCTTCACAGGAAGTGCACGACATCGCGGTGGCGCTGGGGGTGGACCCCGGTTCCGACAATCTGGAAGGGCTGCGTTACGGCAAGATCTGCATCCTGGCCGATGCCGACTCGGACGGGCTGCACATCGCCACGCTGCTGTGCGCGCTGTTCGTGCGACATTTCCGTCCCGTGGTGCGCGCCGGCCATGTGTATGTGGCGATGCCGCCGCTGTACCGCATCGACATGGGCAAGGAGGTGTACTACGCCCTGGACGAGCAGGACAAGAATGGAATTCTGGACCGGCTGGTTGCGGAAAAGAAAACCGGCAAGCCCAATGTGCAGCGCTTCAAGGGGCTGGGCGAGATGAACCCGCTACAGCTGCGCGAGACCACCATGAACCGCGACACGCGCCGTCTGGTGCAACTGACCCTGGACGATGCGCTGCACGCGAAAGACACTGACGAAATGCTCGACATGCTGCTGGCCAAGAAGCGCGCGCCCGACCGCAAGGTGTGGCTGGAAGAGAACGGCAATCTGGCCGACATCGCGGAATGACGCTGCGCAACTACAATTCTGAAAGAGCACAACAACGAACATGACCCAGAACATTACAGTGAACGAGGACGGCGTCGAACAGATCTCCCTGAGCAGCTATTCGCAACAGGCCTATCTCAATTATTCGATGTACGTCATCAATGACCGCGCACTGCCGCACATCGGCGACGGCCTCAAGCCTGTGCAGCGCCGCATCGTCTACGCGATGTCGGAACTCAGTCTGAAGTCTTCGGCCAAGTACAAGAAGTCCGCCCGCACCATCGGCGACGTGATCGGCAAGTTTCACCCCCACGGCGATTCGGCCTGTTATGAGGCGATGGTACTGATGGCGCAGCCCTTCAGTTACCGCTATCCGCTGGTGGACGGGCAGGGCAACTGGGGCTCGCCCGATGATCCCAAGTCCTTCGCGGCGATGCGTTATACCGAATCCAAATTGCGCAAGTATGCCGACCTGCTGCTGTCGGAACTCGACCAGGGCACGGTGGACTGGAAGCTGAATTTCGACGGCACGCTGGAAGAGCCGCAGATTCTGCCGGCGCGCCTGCCCAATGTGCTGCTCAATGGCGGCAGCGGCATTGCGGTGGGCATGGCCACCGACATTCCGCCGCACAATCTGCGGGAAGTGGCCAGTGCGTGCATCCACCTGCTGGAGTCGCCCTCTGCGAGCGTTGCCGACCTGCTGACCCACATCAAGGGTCCCGACTTCCCCACCGCCGCCGAGATCATCAGTCCGCTGGCCGACATCCAGGCGCTCTATGAAACCGGTCGCGGCTCCATCAAGGCGCGGGGTGTCTACCATGTGGAGAGCGGCGACATCGTGATTACCGCGCTGCCCTACCAGGTGTCCGGAGCCAAGGTGCTGGAGCAGATCGCGGCGCAGATGCAGAAGAAGAAACTGCCGATGGTGGTGGACCTGCGGGATGAGTCAGACCACGAGAACCCGACGCGCATCGTCATCGTGCCACGCTCCAATCGCATCGACGTCGACGCGCTGATGCTGCACCTGTTTGCCACGACCGATCTGGAACGCACCTACCGCGTCAACTTCAACATGATCGGCACCAATGGCCGCCCGCAGGTGAAAGACCTGCGCGAACTGCTGACCGAGTGGCTGGCATTCCGAACGGAGACCGTGCGGCGCCGTCTGCAGAACCGGCTCGACCGCATCCTGCAACGCCTGCACATCCTGGAAGGCCTGCTGGCGGCATTCCTGAACATCGACGAAGTCATCCACATCATCCGTACTGAAGACAAACCGCGTCCCGTGCTGATGGCGCGCTTCGGGCTCTCGGAAGTGCAGGCTGAAGCCATTCTGGAACTGAAACTGCGTCACCTGGCCAAGCTGGAAGAGGTGAAGATTCGCGCCGAGCAAGCAGAGCTGGATGCCGAGCGCGAGCGCCTCGAGCAGACCCTGGGCTCGGCGGCGCGCCTGAAGACACTGATCCGCAAGGAAATCACCCAGGACGCGGAAGAGTTCGGCGATGCGCGCAGCTCGCCCATCGTCAGCCGTACCGAGGCACAGGCCTTCAGCGAGACCGAACTGATGTCCACCGAGCCGGTGACCGTGGTGCTCTCGGCACGGGGCTGGGCGCGGGCCGCGAAGGGCCACGATCTTGATCCGGGCACGCTGCAGTACAAGGCTGGCGATGAATTCAAGTTCGCTGCGAAGGGGCGCAGCAATCAGAACGCCATCTTCATCGACTCCACCGGACGCACCTACTCGCTGCCCGCGCACACGCTGCCCTCGGCACGGGGCCAGGGCGAGCCGCTCACAGGGCGGCTGACGCCGGATTCGGGCGCTACGTTCGAAGGCGTGCTGATGGCCGACGACACCCAGCGCGTCTTGCTGGCCAGCGACGCAGGCTACGGATTCGTGGCCCGTGTCGAGGACCTGCAGAGCAAGAACAAGTCGGGCAAAAGCGTGCTGAAAATGCCTGCGGGCGCGCGCGTGCTGCCTCCTCTGCTGGTCAAGGATTACGAACAGGACCTGGTGGTAGCCATCACCAACGAAGGCCGCATGCTGATGTTCACCCTGGCCGAGCTCCCCGAGTTGCCCCGGGGCAAGGGCAACAAGATCATCAGCATCCCCTCGGCCCGGGCCGGCGAGCGCCTGGAATACATCGTTGCCTTGTGTACGCTGGGACTGCGGGATACGGTGACAGTTCACGCAGGGCGTCGCCACCTGAGCATGAAAGCCAGTGACCTCGAGCACTACCGGGGAGAGCGGGGGCGCCGCGGGAACAAACTGCCGCGGGGATTCCAGAATGTCGACAGAGTGGAAGTGATCGAAGGCGCCTGAACCCGCAGTTTTTGACAGCGCCTCCGGAGCGCTGCCGCATGATGCGAAGGACAACAGGGATGGCAGGAGTACTGGTGATGCTGGCGGCCCTGCTGCTGTCCGGCAGTGCCATGGCGCAGCAGAACGACAAGGTCGTGCTGCAGCTCAGCTGGGAACATGAATTCCAGTTCGCCGGATACTACGCGGCGCTCTGGCAGGGATTCTATGCGCAAGAGGGACTGGATGTGGAACTGCGTTCTGCGGTTACCCCTGAGGGACAGTTCTTGCTGCCTGCCGAGCAGGTTCTTTCTGGTGCGGCTGATTTCGGCATTGGTGGCATCGACGCCATGGTGGCGCGGGGCAGGGGTGAAGACCTCGTGGTGCTGAGCACAATCTTCCAGAGATCGCCCGAAAGTGTCTTCAGTCTGGAGAGCCAGCCGATGGATTCCCTGCTGGAGCTCAGTCAGCTGCGTATAGCCTCTGTGAGCGCTGATTTCACGCGCGCTCAGGTGACGGCCCTGTTCATGGAGGCCGGCGTTGACCCCAACAGCATCCAATTCGTCGATGTGCCCAGCAGCGTCGACTCTCTGGCTGACGGGACAGTCGACGCGGTAGTCAGCTACGACGTCTCGGCGCAATACCGGGCACAAGAGCTTGGCGTAAGACTCAATATCCTGCGACCCGCGGACTACGGCATCAATTTCTACGGCGATGCTCTCTATACCTCCGGACCGCTGTTGAACGAGGACCCGGACAAAGTCGAACGCTTTGTGCGCGCCAGCCTGCGCGGCTGGGAGTATGCGGTGGCCAACAGCGGCCGTATTGCCGAGCGCATTGCTGCGGAATTGCCACGTTACAACTATCAGTACGAGGACTTTCTCGGCTACAACCGCTTCTTTGCGCAGACCATTGATGACTATCTTCTGACCCAGGTGGTGCCGCTCGGCCACAATCAGCTGGAGCTCTGGGAGCAAGCATATTCCGTGCTGCAACGGCAGGGTCTTATCGCCATTCCCTACCAGGTGGAGGATCTGGTGCACCAGCCTCAGTCAGTGACAGCAAGAGCTGCGACACCTACGACTACCTGGCTGATCATCGGACTCGCATTACTCGCACTCGCCATATCCATGCTGTTCATCCGCACTTTTCACTGGCGCCTGTTTGTCGCCGCGCCGGTGTTCTTCCTGGTGTTGCAGCAACTGGGAGAACTGCGGCTGCGTACCGTGCTGGTCGAGCTCGAGCGGGTGCAGGTCTTCGAGAATCTCAGCTCGGTGCGCTACCAGCTGGAAAGTGCGCTTTCCAACAACCTGTCCCTGGTCAACGGACTGGCGGCCTTCATCGCCTCCAACCCTGACTTCACGCAGCAGGAATTCGACACCTACGCAGCCACTGTGCTGATGCGCGAGCCGGCACTGCGCAATCTGGCGGCGGCCCCCGGCCTGGTGGTGCGCTACGTGTATCCGGTCGAGGGCAACGAAGCGGCCATCGGGCTGGACTACAACACCAACGAGGCGCAGCGCGCCGCTGTCCAGCGGGTGGTACGTACGGGTTCAATGGTCATTGCCGGCCCGCTCGAGCTGGTTCAGGGCGGCTCCGCTTTCGTTGCGCGTTCGCCGGTCTACCTTGACGACGAAGCGGGCACCCGGCGGTTGTGGGGCATCGTGTCGGCGCCGATCGCGGTGGCATCCATTTATGCGGACACCGATCTGTTTGACCCTGGCACGGGCCTTGACATTGCCATTCGCGGGCGCGACGGACTGGGCCCCGAGGGCGAGGTGTTCTTTGGTTCGGCCGACGTCTTCAGCAATCCCCGCACCGTGACCATGCCCGTCGTCCTGGGCGGCGGCTCATGGCAGATCGGTGCCTATGCCTATCAGGACATCAGTCAGGGCAATGCCGGCATTCTGCTGGTGCGCGTTGTGAGCACTCTGATGGCCCTGCTGGCGATGCTGCCGGTGTTCTTGCGCCAGCGTGCCCTGCGCAAGGAACATGCGTATGAACAGCGCATCTTCAGGAATGAGCAGTTCCTGCGGGAAGTCGAGACCGTGTCGCGGGTGGGTGGCTGGCGCCTGACCAGCGACGGACAATTCTCGGAGGTGTCGGCCCACTTTCGGCAGATCATGGGAGTGGCTGACGGGCCCGAGACGCTGTCTCTGGAACGCCTGTGCGCGCATTTCAGGGAGGAGAGCAGCCGGCTGCTCAAGCGTCTGGTGGAGCGCGCCCTGCAACGCTCGCTCAATTTCGACACCGAGCTGCGCCTGCTGCGCCTGGACAATTCCGAACTGTGGCTGCACATTCGCGGCGAGATCCTGCAGCAGAGCTCCGGTCAGAAGGAGCTGGTCGGCGCTATTCAGGACATCACCAAAGCCAAGAAGGCCGACTCTCTCATCGAATATCAGGCCAACTACGATGCGCTGACCGGCCTGGCGAACCGCACGCTGTTCCGTGACCGTCTCAATCACGCACTGGCCATGGCGCGGCGCACCAGCACCAAGCTGGCGGTGGTGTTCATCGACCTCGACAACTTCAAGTCGGTGAATGACAACCTCGGTCACGATGTCGGCGATGAAGTGCTGGTGGAAGCCGCGAAGCGCATTCGCAGCTGTGTCCGGGAAGTGGACACCGTGGCGCGCTACAGCGGCGACGAGTTCGTCGTGGTCATCCGCGATGTGTTCACAGAGTCTTCGGTCTGGCGCATCGTCGACAATATCGTGGCCACGGTGGGGCTGCCCTATGCGCTGCGCTCCCATCAGGTGTACTGCGGCGCCAGCGTGGGCATTGCCTTTTTCCCCGACGATGCAAAAGACGGCGACACGCTGATCATCAAGGCCGACCAGGCCATGTATGAAGTCAAGAAATCCGGCCGCAATGGGTGGTTGTTCTATACCGATGAGATGCAGAAGAAGTCCGAGCGGCGACACGATCTCTTCACACAACTCGTGGAGGCGTTGAAACAGAACGTGCTGACGGTGCATTACCAGCCGATCCATTCACTGAAGGAGAATCGCATCGTGGGGTGTGAGGCACTGGCGCGCTGGCCACAGGCCGACGGCAGTTTCGTGCCCCCGGATGTCTTCATTCCCCTGGCCGAAGAGAGCGGACTGGTCATTGCCATCGACCTGCTGGTGCTCCAGGCTGCACGCGACTTTGTCAGCGGGCTCAACGATGCCTTTGACGAGTCTCTGCATCTGTCTGTGAACGTTTCCACCCGTCTGCTGTACATGCGCGACGAATCGGCACAGGCCTGGTTCCGGCTGATCAAGTCTGCAGGCAATGTCCCCATCACTGTTGAGATTACCGAAAGGGTGCTGGTGGAAGATGCGGCAAGGGCGCTGCAATTGCTGAACGAGCTGAGTTCTGCCGGGGTGAGCATCAGTATTGACGACTTCGGTACGGGCTATTCCGGCTTGAATTATCTGTCGCGTTTCCCCGTCCATGGCCTGAAGATCGATCGCTCGTTTGTCGACAAGATCGGTCAGGCGAAGACGGAAGAGGCACTTATCGAGACCATTCTGTTGATGGCCACCAAGCTGAATCTGTCCGTGGTGGCAGAGGGCGTGGAGACACAGGAGCAACTGGATTTTCTGCGCGCCGCAGACTGCGATCTGGTGCAGGGATATTTCCTCGGGCGGCCTGTGCCGGCCGCGCAATTCCTTGAAATCATGCAGACTCAAGCCGACGCAAGACGCTGAAATATTTTCGCGATTTGTAGGAATTTTTGTAGGAATTTTTGTCGCGCTCAGTTTTAGAACAGCATGGAAAAATCGCTGGCTGCGCGACACAGCGCACAGACGCGGGGCGTTTTGATTGCAGCGTTTGCGATCTTCAGTTGAACATTATTTGGACACCACTATAAGCTGACACCGCCAGAACGGGCATTCGCGTCAAAAAGCGCGCAATTTCCTGTCTCTGGCGTTTTCAATTCCGTCACTCACAGAGGCCTCCATCATGTCCGTACAACACGCCGCAAATGCTGTTCCGCACATCGAAACGTTTCCGCTTCCTTCTGCCCCGCGCGTACGCAGATCGCAAGTCATCGACCGTCAATCCGTGTTCTCCCTGAACAAATCAGTGAAAGAAAAGCTGGGGCAGGACTACCAGTTGAAAACCTGGTTCGGAGAAGAAATACAGGCCATCAATGAAGAGACCATCGATGAGCTGGCCACTTGCTACATGACTGTCTTCAATGAAAGCTGGGGGGAGTCGTGAACGCACAGTTCCGCAAAGAGTGAGATCAGGGACAGTCTGCGTGGCGAGCCCGGCCGCATTCCCCTGCTGGCGCTGCTCTTCAAGGACAATGCCATCATCGGCTTCAGCTGGGTGCTGCTCATGCACAAGGACGCGCTGGTGAAGGAGCGTGACATGCCGTGGGAGCTGACCGATGCCGAGAAAGACAACGGCATGGCGATCTCGCATTACTGGCTGGATGAAGTGGTGGGCAAGGACCGCATCCTGTTCGTGAAGGAACTGGGTGCCCTGAAGGAGCACCGCCAGAAAGTCACCCCGTTTCTCACCATTCCGCTTTTTGAGAGGGCGCTGAAGCTGGGCTATGATGTCGCCTTCCTGTGGACCAATGTGTACAGCAAGGCCTTCAAGTGGGGCCTGGGGGTTGGACTGTCACCGGTGCACTTCTTCATCACCAACAATCTGCTGCTGATGTACGGCAGTGTCAAAGGCTCTCTGGACTCCGTGCGCACGGTGGTCGAAGGCTCGTTCACGGCACAGAGTCATTACCCGATGATTCGCAACATCAACAAGTACCTGATCAAGGGCGAGGTGCGCAACTGAGCCCCTCCGGGGCTGGAATGACCGACATGAATTACGTGTTCATCCCGAATGCCGTCCTGCTGCTGATGCTGGGTCTGTATACCTGGCGGCAGAATCGTGGACGGCTGTCCGGGTTTTACCTTGTCACCAATGTCGCAATCGCGCTCTGGGTTCTGTGCTTTCTGCTGTTGCACGAGTTTCAGGCCTTCATTCCGGTCAATGCCGTGTCCAGGCTGCAATTGATTTCGGCTCTGGTGTTTGCCAACGGCTTTCTGGCAATCAGCGTCAGCTATCCCGACCCGTCCCGCATGCCGCGGCGCGCGTTGCAGGGGCTGAATGCGTTGGTGGTGGCCACGTTTTGCGGGTTGATTCTGTTCAGCGACTATGTGTCCCGCGCCCAGCTGCAGGACGGTCTGGTCGTATTCGTCGACGGCCCGGGTTATCTGCTGTACACCGTGTATGTCGCCTCGGTGGGCAGTGCGACGGTGGTGAACCTGCTGATCAGTTTCGTGCGTTACCCCGAGCATCGCGCCCGGGTGGGTTACATGCTGGCCGGGATCTTTCTGTTCCTGGTCTTTGCGGTGATCTTCCATGTGATTCTGGTTTTGATGGGCAACTACGAGCTGCTGGTAGTGGGGCATCTCGGTTCCATCTTTCCCTCCCTGTTTTTCGCCTATGCGTTCACCAAGCACGATCTGCTGGACATCCGCATGGTAGTGGAGCGCAGTACTTCCAAATTCATCGTGGTGACGCTGGCGGTCAGTTCCGTCTATTTCGCCTGGCAGTTCACGCCCACCGGCAGTGCGTGGAGTCTGGCACTGATCTGCCTGATCGCCGCCCTGTGGGCCCTGTATGCCGCCCGGCTGGAACTGGTCCTGGTCACCACGGCCCGCCGCCGCTTTGTGCGGGGCTGGTATGACGCCGAAGACATTCTCAGCAGGCTGAGCACGCGCCTCGAGACCGAGCGCAACCGCCAGGACATCTTCCGCGTGCTGAGTATCGAGATCGATGCCACCTTCGAGCTGGAACAGGCCCACTGCATCGTCGCCTCGCGCTTGCCCGACGACAGTCTGCGCGGCTACCAGCTGCTGGCGGCCGATGGCACAACCCTGCTGGCGGAGCTGGCGATTGCCGACGACTTCATCGAGGCCTGTCAGGGCCGCACCGAGCCGGTCAGTCTCGCTGAATTCTCGCCGGCCATTCAGCGGCGCTTCGCGACCCTGGGTCACGCCCGGCCCGAGGCGGCGCTGGTAGTAGTGTTCCGTTCCCCCGAGATTCTTGAAGGTATCCTGATTCTGGGCGAGCGCAGCAACCAGGAAGCGTTCAGCCGCAAGGACAAGCAGTTTCTGCAGCGGCTGGTGCGTTACGTCTCTGCAATCCTGTACCGCCTGACCCCTTTCGAAAAGCTGGAAAAACTCTATTTCGACAACCAGCGCCGCCTGCACCAGGCCGAGATCCAGCTGGTGCGCAGCGAGAAGACCCGCGCCATCGCCCACGCCACGCGTCAGGCCCACCATGAAATCCGTACCCCGCTGAGCATCATCGGCATGGCCGCCCGCCGCATCCGCGACGAACAGAGTGCCGAGAAGTACCGGCAGGTGATTGCCGAGCAGATCGAGCGTGCCATGGAAATCGTCGACGAGACCCTGGTAATCACCGACGTGAACGACGACACCCAGGACCGCACCCAGCCGGTCGACCTGAACCCCATTCTGCAGCGCTGCGTGCGCCTGCAGCCCGACGGCCCCCATCAGCAGAAACTTGACCTGCAGGCGGGGCTGCCCGCTGTTGCCGGCATTCCCGGCGAGTTGCAGGTGCTGTTCTCCAATCTGGTGAAGAATGCGCTGGAGGCGATGCCGGCGGGTGGCGTGCTGAGTGTGCGCTCACGGGCCGTGGGCGACGAGGTGGAAGTCAGTGTGGAAGATACCGGCGCGGGCATCGCCCCTGAGCTGCGGGAGAAAATCTGGGAACCCTATTTCAGTGGCAAGCTGACCTCGGCTGGCAACAGCACCGCGGGCCGAGGCTGGGGGCTGACTATCTGCAATCGCATCACCACGGAACACAAGGGCACCATCGCGTTCGAGAGCCGGGTGGGGCAGGGCACCCGCTTTACCGTGCGGCTGCCGGCCCTGGCGCCTATTTCCGACGTTCCTGTGTCCAGCGCTGATCCCGTTCTATGAGGATCTCCCGCAGCACTTCAGCTTCCTTGAGAATTACCACGCGCTCCAGCAGGCTCAGCAGTTCGCTGTCTTCGAAGGGCTTGAGGATGTAGCCCGAGGCCATGCCGTGGGTGGGGTCGATGGCCAGGCGCTGGCGTTCCTTGTCGTTGTAGGCGGTGAAGATGATCACGGGGATGTGGCGCTTGAACGGGCTGCCACCTTCCTCCTTGCGCAACTGCCGGATGAACACTTCGCCGTTCATGCGCGGCATCTGCCAGTCCAGCAGGATGCACGCAATGCGATTGCTCAGGAAATTGAAGCCGCGCTGATGGGCCCGGAGCACCTCGAAAGCCTGTTCGCCGTCGTAGGCAGGCATGGCCTGGTAGAGTCCGGTCTCGTTGATGATCTCGACGACCAGGTCGGACTGCTGTCGGTCGTCTTCAACGACCAGAATTAGAGGTTTGGCGGTCATGTAAGGCGTCCCGCCGCCATGTTCAGCCCTGCGCCTGACTCAGATGCGCAGCCTGACGACGGCGAAGATTGCCATACACGAATGCCGGCCCCTGCAGCGCGCCCTGCAGCAGAGCGACGGGCAGCCACAACGCAGCCACCAGGGTATTGCTCAGCAAGGCGAGCACCGGAAATGGCGCCTGGACGGGATGGGTCTGCACCTGATTGTAGGCAAAGGGCAGCGTGCCGATGTCGCGGTGCCGCATTTGCTGTTCAAACAGAATGTTCGCGTACTGGCGATTGCTGCGCTGGGGATAGCGCTTCCACATCATGATCTGCTGACGATTCTGGGCAAGCAGGTGCTCGCCTGCCGCCAGCAACTGGAAGAACATGCCACCGAGCACGCCATATGCCATGCTCCAGCACAGCAGCAGGGGGACAATAATGAGGGTCTTGAGGCCATTCAACATGCGTAAGCTCCCTTTACGAATTCCGCCGGCGGCTGGGGTACACTAAGGTCCGGCACGCCCAGACCGGGCAATTACGCCTCATCTCCAAGGTTTATGCAAACAAAAAATCTGCTGGTTCTGTGTGTGATGGCGATTGCGTACACCTTGCTGTGGTTCGCACTCGCTGCCTTGTTCGGGGAGCGCATTCACGACCCCTTGTTCCAGGGGCTGCTCGCGGTTGTCATGATTGCGACCTTCACATTTTCCTACACGCCGCTGTATGCCGCCGTGCACATGAGCGTGCGCAGCCTGCTCGGGGGAGTCCCTGCGACAACCAGTGCCGGCTTCGCGCAGATGATCAATGCACTGCATGAACAGACCCGGCTCGATGTGCTGGTGGATATGGTAGAAAAAACCTTGCTGGTGCTGCTGGGTCAGAGCAGTGCGCGTCTGGTGCTCGCCGCGCCTGGCAGCACGGTGTTGCCAGCGGAATTTGCCAGCAGCGCAGCAATGTGGGACACCCTGCGCATTGCGCGACAGCCGGTCAGTGCCGATGGCAGCACGGCCATTCCAGTGCCTGGCGACCCGGGTCTGCGCGGCATGCTGATGTTGCGCGGCGAATTGCGCGATGACGAGCTGCTGGCACTGCTGCAATTCCTGGCGCGACAGATCGGCATTGCCGTTGACCGCATCGAAGCGCAGGAAGCTTTGCAGCGCCGCATGGAAGCCGCGCATGACGAAAAGATCCAGGCACTGGCCACCCTCAGCGCCAACATCGCCCATGAGATGCGCACACCACTGGCCGGCGTGCGAGCCAGCATCAGCGGCGTTGAAGCGTATCTTCCCGGACTGCTCGAGGCGTATCCACTTGCCAGCGAGCAGTTGCCGAAGCGTTTTGCGCCGCTGCGGCATGAGCACAGGGAGTCGCTGGCCAGCACCGCCACCCGCATCAAGGACCTGGTGGATCAGGCCAACAATGTCATCGACCTGCTGCTGGTGAATCTGCACAACGACAAGCTGGATCGTGAAAGTTTCACGCAGTGCTCCATGCGCGCGTGTGTGGAAGAAGCGCTGGCGAGTTATCCCTTTCGCCGCAACGAACAGGCGAGGGTGAGCGCGGTGCTCGAGGCTGACTTCTGCTTCCAGGGCATTCACAGCATGATGGTCTATGTGTTGTTCAATCTGCTGAAGAATGCGCTCTACAGTCTGGAAGCGGCGGGGAAGGGGGAGATCACGCTCCACATCGAAACCGGTCAGGATGGCAACCGGGTGATCTTCCGGGACACCGGGCTCGGCATCGCGAGGGAGGTGCTGTCCCACATCTTCGATGGCTTCTTCACCACGCGGGCAGATGGGACTGGTGCAGGCCTCGCTTTCTGCAAGCGCACGCTGGCCAGTTTTGATGCAGACATTCAGGCCAGCGCCGTGCAGGGGGAATTTGCCTGCTTCACGCTGAGCTTCCCGGACTCCACGCGTCCCTAGTGCAGAAGCTTCTCGGCAGGACGTGGTGCCTGCAGACACGCGGAATAAGACTGAAAGTCCTGCGCGCGCAGTTCTGGAATCAATGCTTTTGTAGCCGCTTCGCCCAGTTGCGCCGTGTAATAGGGCGCACCGTCCGAAACGCGGAAGGAGTGCGCGTAGTGCTTGCGCCATTGTGCGAAGAATTCCTCGTTCAGATGCTCGCCTTCATTGCTGATGTTGAACAGCGGAATCATTTCCCCCAGTTCCAGCGCGTCCAGCAGCTCCTTCGGCGCCATCCGCGCGCGACATTGACGAATGTGCTCCAGCAAGGCCGTATGCGGCATTATCAGAAGCAGGGACAGCAGGCCCCTGTCGTCCAGAAGCAGGAATCCGGAGTAGGGCATGTCGATCAGGTAATACTCGACGATATGGTGTTCGGTGCGCAGGATGTTGAAGAACTCGATGAACTCCGGGTTGGTCAGGTAGCGGCTCTGGGAATTGGCGATGACCGGGTCGGACAGCAACTTGAATGTGCGGCTGAAATACTGGTGCTGGAGGCTGGCGATGGAGCGGTTGAGCTTCTGCGCCAGCTGCGGGTCCTTCTTGCTGATGAACTGGTCGATCAGCCCTTCATTGAAAGCCTGCACCGCCAGGTCGGTGTTGGCGCGCCCCGTCAGCAGGATTTTTTTCACGTAGGGGTTGGTCAGGCTCACGCAGTATTCCAGACCACTCATTTCGGGCATCGAATAGTCGATGACCACCACCGTCGGCATCAGGAAGCGATCGGGGTTGTAGATTTCCTTGTGCAGCGCGTTGATGTCGATATGGGTCAGAGTGTCGGAATCGAAGGGGCCCGTCTTGTAGGACGAATAGCTGCGCCGGATCACCTCGCTGAACGCCACTGACTTGTTGACGTGCTCCAGGGCCTGCCGTGCAGACTGGAACAGGCGGTAATTGAGGGAGCGGTCGAGCAGAAGGCTGACCGAGTCCAGAAAGTTTGCGTCATCGTCCACCAGCACGACCTGAGTCGGGTAGTAGAACAGATGGCAGATTGGAAAATGATGATCCACCGCATGTCTCCCTGTGCGCCTGCACGTCTGTGCAGCCCTGTCTGACTCACTGAATCAGATATCCATTTCTTCGGACAGAAGATGTTCCACCTGTCCCTCAAGCAAGGCCTTGAAATTCGCCAGTGGCTCGTCCACCAGCCAGGTCTTGATGAAATCGCCCGTACTCTCGTCCACGATCTCGTTGTACTCCTCGGTGATCAGACGGCTGTCGGCATCTGCGAGTATATACGCGGCTTCGCTGATCAGCAGGGTGCCCGTGGGGCCTTCTTCGCAAATCTGCCGTGTGAGGGCCAGATTCTCGCCCGCCACGGTATAGGTTTTCTGTTCCAGCGACGACAGTACGCCGGTCAGCAGCTCGCCGCAATGCAGGCCTGCGCGGAACTGCAGCGTGGGCAGATTGCCGGCCTCCAGCTCCCGCGACAGCGTGGCGGTGATGTCCAGGAACAGCAGCGCCGCACACACGGCGTGGAAGCAGTGCTCGTCATCGGCCGCCGCCGCCCCGAAGGTGATCAGAATCTCGTCGCCCGCGCATTTCTCGATGTTGCCGTTGTACAGCTGGGTGACTTTGTGGATGTAGAAATAATACGTGTTGAGCAGTTCCACCGTTTCCTCGGCCTCGTGCTGGTGCAGCGCCGAGCGGTAATTGGCGATGTTCAGATGCAGGATGCTGACAAAGGTGCTGCCCGGACGCCGGTACACGGCAGGTGACTCCACCACCGGCGGACGTTCGATCTCGGGCCCGAACAGGGCCGTGCGAGTCTCGTCGTCTTCCAGTTCGTGCACCAGGCGGTTGTACTGCCGGATCACCGCGCCCAGCTCGTCGCCCCGTTCGCCGAAGGCGCTCGGTTCGGGCTCGCCACGACGCACGCTCTGGATGGAGGCTGACAGCATGCGCAGCGGGAAGGTCACGCAATACTGTGTCAGCGCCAGAATCACGCTGACGCCGGTGAGGATCAGCATGACCAGCGCGGCCAGCATGAACAGGAAGTTGCGGGTCACGCCCTCTTCGATGTACTCCTGATCCAGCTGCACGCGCACGTAGCCGGCCAGGGAATCCTGCAGCGCAATGGGGGCCACATAGCTGCCGAACAGGTCTGCCGGGCCCGTGGGCTCTTCGCGCCGTCCCGCGCCGGAACTGGCGATCACCTGATCGTCGATGCTCAGCACCGCCACCTCGGCAATGGCCGCCTCACGGGTCAGCTGGTTCAGCAGCACGTTCATGCTGATCAGGTCATTGGCCAGCACCAGCTCGGTCACCAGAATGGCCGTCTGCCGCGCCAGCGTGTTGCCCAGGCTGTCGGCCTGCTGGCGCAGGATGTTCTCGGTGGTCTGATTGGTGACCAGCCAGAACACGCACATGGACAGCAGCAATAGAATGCTGGTGACGATGGCCAGCTTGTGGCCAAGGCGCATCTGGGATGCGGGGGATGCCAGATAACGGGCATCGGCATCTTGTTCAGGAACATGCATCTGTGGGGGCACTTTCATCTTCTCAGTGGAACGAATTCAGGGTGATTTCTTCGTCCTGCACGAAGCTGAAATCCATGCGCGCGCTGGGTTCCTGCAGGCAGTTGCCCTGGACGAAATTGACACTGGCCTGCCAGAGCAGAGGCAGCAGTTCGATCTGGTCGATCATCGGCGCAATCACCAGCAGGCCCCGGGCGTGCAGACTCTTCACGGTGGTATTCAGGCGCTCGCGCTTGCCCGCATCCTGGCCGATGCCCTGCAACAGGGATTTGTCGAGCTTCACGAAGTCGGCATCATCCAGTAACGCATATTGTCCGGGGTGCAGGGTGCAGCCGTAGTGGGTAATGGACAAAGGGATGTCCAGTGCCCGCAGCTGCTTGCAGAAGCCCGCCACATAGGCGGGGGAGCTGATCACGTCCAGCTCGCTGAGCTGCAGAATCAGCTGCCCGGCCTGAATGCGCCGCGCCAGCATCTGCTGCTGCAGCCAGGGCAGGAATGCTTCGCTGATCACCGAATTGTGGGTCAGGTTCAGCGTCAGCTTGAGAGCCGGGTTCTGCCGCTCTTGCAGCAGTTGCAGGGACTTGCTGCACACCCAGCGGTCGATCTGCTCGCCCAGACCATGCTGGTTGGCCAGCTCCAGGAAGCGCGGCGGGTAGATCAGCGTGCCGTGGTCCTGCAGGCGGATACGCACCTCGTAACGTTCAAGGCCATCCTCCTTCAGGCTGACGACGGGCTGGAACACCAGAATGAAATCCTCGTGCTCGAAGGCTTCCTCCAGGCGCTGGAACATCTGTTCCGGCGTGCCGTAGGGGTCTTCGGGGGCGACTGCGGCGGGACTGCTGTTCTCACGCACCGTCAGGTTGTGGCGCGCGCGGTCCACTGCCAGCTCTGCCGAGGGGGTCAGCTCGTTGATGAAGGTGCTGCCGATGCTCAGGCGCAGGTCGGTACCGGCGGGCAGCAGGGCCTGCAGCCGGGAGTCAAGCGTGGCGGCGCTGGCCAGCAGTGCCTGGGCCGCGTTGTCCGGGCCGCTGATCAGCACGGCGAACTCGCCCTCACCGCAATGGGCCACGAGGGCATCGGCGGGCGTGGATTGCCGCAGCAGGGTGGCCGTGTCTACCAGGACGTAGTTGGCTGCCGCGCGCCCGACCAGCGACAGGAAATCGTCAAACCCCTGCAGGCGTGCCAGCGCCAGTACGTTCTCGCCGCGTTCCTCAATGGCCTGGGCAATGGCGGCTTCGATGCGTGTCAGCAGGCTGCCACGGTTGGGCAGGCCTGTCACCAGGTCCTGACTGCGCAGCAGGCGCAACTGGCGGGCGTGGGCTACGTTGCCAGTGGCCGGGCTGAGGATGATCTGCAGGGCGCTTTGTTGATCATACATGGCGGCCATGGCTTCCAGCTGCAGGCGCGTGCGCGAGCCACCCGCGGTCAGGGCCGTGAACAGGCAGGGGGGCGGGGTGCCCGTGCGGGCCTGCCGCAGAGTCTGGCGCACGGCCTCGACATCCGCGTCGTCCACCAGATCGAGGAAGGGCTGATGGCTCAGGGCTTCGACGTCTTCCACTCCGAACAGCGTGCACCAGGCC
>CAMCRC010000051.1 GCA_945877175.1 Klebsiella pneumoniae
TGGTATTGTTCTGCTCGCCGCACCACCCGTTTGCCCGCCAGAAGGTGCTTGCAGACTCGGACTTGCTGCAGGCGCAGTGGATCGTGCGCGAGGCGGGTTCGGGCACCCGGCAGGCCTTCGATCGCGCGATGCACGGCCTGTTGCCGGGCGTGGACCTGCGTCTGGAGCTGCAGCACACGGAAGCCATCAAACGCGCGGTGGAGGCCAATCTGGGAATCGGCTGTCTGTCGGCCATTGCCTTGAAGGACGCCATCGCCCGCGGCAGTCTCGTGGCCTTGAGCGCGCCGCAGCGCGACTGGAGCCGCCGCTTCTACTTCATCCTGCACCGACAGAAGTACCGCAGCGCGGGCGTGCAATCCTGGCTGGCCTTGTGCCGCCAGCACACTGGCTAGCCGCGGTCTGCGCGGTTCAGAAGCTCATGCAGCTGGGGATAAAGCGCTGGGTTGGCCACCAGAATATTCTGATGATGGAACTCGGGGCTGATGCCTTCGGGCACCGGTTTGAAGTGGCCGTACTGTGCGCCGGCCTCGCGGGCGATCAGCTGGGCCGCCGCAAAGTCCCACACGCTGAGGTTCTCGTAATAACCGTCCAGCCGGCCCATGGCCACCCAGCAGATGTCCAGCGACGCTGCCCCGAGCCGGCGGATGTCGGCACATTCCTGCAGCACCAGCGCCAGGCGCCGCACAATCTGCGTCATGTCGCCCTTGATGTAGGGAAAGCCCGTGGCGACGATGGCACGCCGCAGTTCCGTCTTCTGTGCCACTTGAATGGGGGTGTCATTCAACCAGGCACCGCCGCCGGGCACGGCATGGAAGGTCTCGCTCACGAACGGGTTGCACACCACGCCGCACTGCACACGGCCGTGCTCGGCGTAAGCGATGGACACGGCACTCTGAAAATGCCCGTGAGCGTAATTCACGGTGCCGTCAATGGGATCAATGATCCACAGCGGGCCCTGCCAGGCGGAGAGGTCGAGCATGTCTGGCGCTGACTCCTCTGCCAGGATGCGATGGCCCGGGAAGCGCGCGCGGATGGCGTCACAGATATATTGATCGGCCTGCAAGTCAGCATTGGTCACCAGCTCCGTTCCGCCCTTGTAGGCCGAGGTCAGCCCCTGCACAGCCAGACGTTCACGGCGGATCAGTTCGCCCGCAGACTCGGCGAGGGCGCGGGTAAATTCAGGAATGGACGCGTGCATGGAAGACTTCCGGCGATGAAGGGGAGCGCAGTATAGCAGCAGCCTCTCGCAGGAAGCAGGCAGGCGTGGGGTGACGCCGACGCCTGCGGCAGAGTATTCTCCCGCCCATGCCGACTCCTCTGAAAGCCACAGCCTGCCCGAACCGCCCGCCGCGAGTGCCCGCATGAAACTGCACTCCTGGGGCCGCTATCCCGTCACCGAAAGCCGCCTGCATGTGCCGCGCAGCCGCGACGCCATCGACACGCTGCTGCGCCCGGCAGCCGACAAGGCGGCGGTGATCGCCCGCGGGCTGGGACGCAGCTACGGCGACAGCGCACTGGCCGACGACGTGATGCAGATGCTGGCGCTGGACAATCTGCTGAGCTTCGACGAAGGCACTGGCCATGTGCGCTGCGCGGCGGGCGTGAGTCTCGACACGCTGTTGCAGGTGTTCCTGCCCCGTGGCTGGATGCTGCCGGTGGTGCCTGGGACGCGCTTCGTGACGGTGGGCGGCGCCATCGCCAGTGATGTGCACGGCAAGAACCACCATGGAGCCGGCACGTTCGGCGATCACGTCCTGGCGCTGTCACTGCAGCAGGCCTCGGGTGAAATAGTGCAGTGCTCCCCCACCCTGAATGCCGACCTGTTCAACGCTACCTGCGCTGGCATGGGTCTCACGGGGATCATCGTGGATGCCACACTGACCCTGCGCCGCGTGCCCGGCTCGGCGATTGTGCAGCAAACTGTCCGCACGGCGAATCTGCAGGAGGTGTTTTCCTGCTTTGAAGAACATTCCGGGGCTACCTACTCTGTCGCCTGGCTGGACTGTCTGGCCCGCGGCGAGGCCCTGGGCCGCTCGCTGCTGTATCTGGGAGAACACGCCGAAGACGGCCGCTATCTGGCACCGCGCTCCCGCGCACTCTCCGTGCCCTGCAATGCGCCGGCCTTCCTGCTCAACCGCTACAGTATGGGCGCCTTCAATGCGCTGTATTACCAGCGCCGCACCGACCCGCTGGCCCGGCAGCGCATCGAGGCCGACAGCTATTTCTTTCCGCTGGATGGCATCTCGCACTGGAACCGCCTGTATGGCGCCAAAGGCTTTCTGCAGTACCAGTGCGTCATCCCCCAGGAAGCGGCACTGAGCGGCATCACTCGCCTGCTGCAGGCAACCAGCGCCGCCGGCAAAGGCTCGTTCCTGTCGGTGCTGAAGAAGTTCGGCGCCGCCAATGCCCACTGGTTGTCCTTTCCCATGCAGGGCTACACGCTGGCCATGGATTTCAAGTACGAACGCTCCCTGCTGCCGTTTCTGGAAGCGATGGACCGCATCGTGCTGGATCACGGCGGGCGGCTCTATCTGGCCAAGGATGCCCGCATGAGCGCCCAGACGTTCCGTAGCAGCTACCCGCGCTGGGAAGACTTTCAAGCGTTGCGGCTTGCAAGCGGCGCCGATCGTCTGTTCAATTCGCGGCAGTCGCAGCGCCTGGGGCTCTGACGCACACACTGGAGAATGCATGAAGAACATTCTGGTCATCGGGGCCAACTCCGCCATCGCCAAGGCCGTCTCGCGCCTGTATGCCGAGGAGCATTGCAGAATCTACCTGCTGGCCCGTGACAGCGCACTGCTGGCGCAGCAGAAGCAGGACCTGGAAATTCGCGGTGCCACAGAAGTGGACTTCGCGCCACTGGACGTGACGCATTTCAGCCTGCACGAAGCAGTGCTGGAACAGGCACTGGATACCCTGGGCAGCATCGACCTGGCCATTCTCTGCCATGGCAGCCTGCCCGATCAGGCACGCTGCGCGGAGCACTTCGACGCCGCGCTGGAGCAGTTCAACGTCAATGCCCTGAGTACCATTTCCCTGCTGACCCTTCTGGGCAACCAGATGATCGCGCAGGGCCGTGGCTGCATCGCGGTGGTAACCTCAGTGGCGGGAGATCGCGGGCGGCCGTCCAACTATGTTTACGGCGCCGCCAAGGGCATGGTGTCCCAGTACCTGCAGGGACTAAGGGGCCGGCTGTACCGGCATGGCGTCCATGTCGTGGATATACGCCCGGGCTTCGTGGACACCCCGATGACGGGACATTTGCCCAAAGGCGCGCTGTGGAGCTCTCCTGAGCGCATTGCACGGTGCATTGTGGATGGCATCAGCAGGAAGCGCCACACGGTGTATGCGCCGGGCTACTGGCGCCTGATCATGGCCGTGGTGCGCGCCATTCCCGACACTCTGTTCAAGCGCGTCTCGCTATGAAAGCCTCGTCGGCGCTGCCTCTGTATGTCGATCTTGACGGCACGCTGATGCGCAGTGACCTGCTGCTGGAATCCTTTCTGGAGCTGCTCAAGCGCAATCTGCTTTATCTGTTCCTGGTGCCCCTGTGGCTGCTGCGGGGCAAGGCCGCGCTCAAGCAGGAGATCGCCAGCCGCGTGAGCGTGCGGGTGGACCTGCTGCCGTGGAATACCGAGTTCGTGGACTATCTTCGGGAACAGAAGGCGCTGGGCCGCCGCCTGGTGCTGATTTCGGCGTCGGACCAGCGCCTGGTCGATGCCGTGGCAAGGCATCTCGGGCTGTTCGACGCTGCCATCGGCAGCGACGGCAAGTACAACTGCTCGGGCAGCCAGAAGCAGCAGATCATCGCCGCCGAGGCACCGCAGTACGTATATGCGGGAGATCGCGATGTGGATCTGGACGTATGGCGCCATGCGGCGGCAGCCATTCCAGTGAATGTCTCACCCGCGCTGCGTGCCCGCGTAGCGGCAATGCTGCCCATCGAGGCGGAGTTCACCCGCACACCCGGCGGCCTGAAAGGCTGCGTGCGCTCCCTGCGTCTGCATCAGTGGCTCAAGAATACGCTGGTACTGCTGCCGCTGGTGCTCGCCCACGAACTCACCAATACCGGCTTGTTCCTGCAGGCACTGCTCGCCTTTCTGAGCTTCGGCCTGTGCGCCTCCAGCGTGTATGTACTGAATGATCTGCTGGATCTGCCCAGTGACCGGCAACATTACAGCAAACGCCTGCGCCCGCTTGCCAGCGGCGAGATTCCCCTGCTCACTGGATTGCTGATCAGCCCGGCCCTGCTGGTCATGTCATTCGCTCTGGCCAACCAGCTGCCGCAGGCATTCATCATCATCCTCGGGGTCTACTATCTGTGCACCGGGTTCTACAGTTTCGTGCTCAAGCGCATCATGCTGGTGGATGTCATCATGCTGGCGGCACTCTACACCCTGCGCATCATTGCGGGGGCGGCGGCAGTCTCCGTGGTGCCCTCGTTCTGGCTGCTGGCTTTCTCGATGTTCCTGTTTTTCAGTCTGGCCGTGGTCAAGCGTTACACAGAGCTGGACTACCTGCAGAAGGCGGGCATTGACCAGTCGGAAGGCAGGGGATACTACGCGCAGGACCTGAACATGATGGCGATGTTCGGCAGCACCAGTGCCCTGCTGTCAGTGATGGTGTTTGCGCTCTACATCAACAACGATGACACGCGCGAGCAGTACGCCACGCCTGAACTGCTGTGGCTGCTGTGCCCGCTGCTGTTGTACCTGGTCACGCGCATCTGGCTGCTGGCAGCCCGCGGTCAGATCGCTGAAGACCCCATCGTGTTCGCCATCAAGGATCGTGTCAGCCAGGCTCTCATCCTGAGCGCGGGCCTGCTGCTCTGGCTGGCAACGCTCGACTGGCGCGCCATCCTGCTGTAGACGCTCAGCCGGGCAAGGGAATCCAGTCCGTCTCGCCTGGCACGAGTGTGAAGCGCTGCGCTTGCCAGTCTTCACCCGCCTGTTTCAGCGTTTCCAGACTGGACGACACAAAATTCCAGTGAATATGGCGCGTGCCTGACAGGGGCTCGCCTCCCAGCACGATCGCGCGGACTCCTTGCTCCCCCGCCACCACATGCAGCGCGTCACCCACCGTCTGCAGATGCCACGCCGGCACCTCTTCCCCGTTCACCGCTGCACTGCCTTCTGCCAGGTACACCGCCAACTCCTGGCCCGCACAGTGCAGCGAAAATTGCGCGCCCGGGTTCAGCGCCAGATCGAGAAAAGTGGTGGGCGAATGCGGACGCACCGGCGAGGCCAGCCCAAGCGCACTGCCGATCAAGACGCGCAGCTGCCCGCCCGGAATGCGAGTCGCGGGAATGGCCGAGGCCGGGTAATGATCGAATGCTGGCGCCATGTCTTCCTTTTCAGTGGGCAATGCCAGCCAGGTCTGCATGCCGTGCACGGCGATGCCCCCATCACGGATGTCGGCAGGCATACGTTCGGAGTGCACAATGCCGCGGCCTGCTGTCATCAGATTGATGGCGCCGGGCTCGATGCGCTGCACTTTGCCAAGGCTGTCGCGATGCATGATGGCGCCACTGAACAGATAGGTCACCGTGGCCAGGCCGATGTGGGGATGCTGACGCACATCCCCGGCCGTGGTACCTGGTTCGAACTGCGCCGGGCCCATGTGGTCCACGAAGATGAACGGGCCAACCCGCTGCAATGCGCGCGACGGCAGCAGTCGGCGCACGGGGAAGCCGATGTCCTGAATGCGGGGGCTGATTTGTTGAAACATGGGTCGGGCCTCCTCGGCAGGAAACAAGTCCTTACAGAATGCGCGCGAGATGCGTCGCGTGAAAACGCAGATGTTCCTCGATGAACGTGGCGATGTAACAGTAGCCGTGGTCATAGCCAGACCGCATCCGGTAATCAACCGGAAAACCGGCCTGCGCTGCGGCCGCCAGGAAGCGCTCTGGTTGCAACTGCTCCGAAAGGTACTGATCGGCATCGCCCTGATCATAAAGCAGAGGCAAGGTCGCAGTGGCGCGGGCCACGAGCGCTGTGGCATCGTACTGCAGCCAGGCGGCGCGCTCGGCACCGAGATATTCGCTGAAGGCCTTTTTGCCCCACGGGCAGTCAACCGGCGCAGAGATTGGCGAAAACGCTGAAACGCTTCGAAAACGCTCCGGGTTGCGCAGCGCGATCACCAGCGCGCCGTGTCCGCCCATGGAGTGACCGCTGATGGCGCGCGCCCCCGGCTTGACCGGCAACGCCGCTTCGACCACGCCGGGCAGCTCGTCCACGATGTAGTCGTACATGCGGTAATGCGTGCTCCAGGGCGCCTGCGTGGCATTGAGATAGAAGCCCGCTGACAGACCCAGGTCCCAGGTGCCATCGGGCGCAGTGGCCACGCCTTCGCCACGGGGGCTGGTGTCCGGCGTCACGACAATGAGCCCGAGTTCGGCAGCGATACGTTGTGCACCGGCCTTCTGCACGAAGTTCTCGTCATTGCAGGTCAGTCCCGACAGCCAGTAAAGCACCGGCAGTGTGCCTCTGAAATCAGCCTGCAAGGCAGCAGGCGGGACGAACACCGAAAAGCGCATCACGCAGGACAGCGTGGACGAGGTGTGCTGATAGCGGCGCTGTTCGCCGCCAAAGCAACGCACGGTGGCAATTCTTTCAAGACTCATGGGCTATTCCTGCAGGCGTAGAAACGGTGGAACAGGAGATCAGGTCAACGCCTTCGCTTCGACGATGTCCTGCAGACGGGCAACGGATTTTTCCAGCGCACTCTTGGCTTCCGCATCATGGGACACCTTGGACAGCACGAAATAGGCTGTGCGGGCTACCTGGCGCCAGCGTGGATTGCTCGGTAGCTTGTCGATGGACAGATAGCGGTTCATGGAGCGGGTGCGCAACCGGCCGTTGTCGATGCTGACACTCCAGATACGACTCTTCTCTGCAAGCTCGATGATGGATTCGCCCGTCACCTTCTGCCAGTAGTAATGGCTGTCCTGCATCAGTTTGACCAGCGCCTCGCGGTACTGCTGTTCGTCGTCGCCATCCTGGGGAAGCGCGCCCGACAGGCTCTGGATGATCTTGTCGACATTCTCAAGGTCGGCAAACAGATGGCGATGTTTCTGCAAGTCTTCCGGCGTGATCGGCGCCAGATATTCGCTGAGCATCTGGGTGCGTTCCACGTTGCGGTTGATCTGGTCGATCAGCTGCGGCAGTGAACCTTCGGCCAGTATGTCGCCATCACTCTCACCCGCCGGCAGCACACGCTGGAACATCAGCAGGTAGAACTCCTGATCCAGACTGAGCGGCAGCACGCACACGCGCACTGTGGATGCAGCGTCTTCCTCTTCGTCTGGCTGCATGATGGTAAACGTGAAATAGGTCGGCTGGTCAGGCGAAGAGATCACCGCTTCCCGGAAGGGGAAGCCAATCACCTCGGAAACGCCCTTGCAGATGGTTTCCAGACGCTCGGCCAGCAGGGTCACGGGGCCGTCCTGGAAGTCTTCGGCAGGGAGGCGCAGCAATGTCTCAGCCGCTTTGTTGATATAGGCAATCGTGCCGCTCTCGTCGATGGAAATCAGGGCATCGCCCGTCACATCGAGCATCTTCGCCAGCCGCGTCTCACGGGCACGCAACTTCTTTTCGGTTTCCTGATACTTGTTGAGCTGCCAGGCCAGACGCTGATTTTCCTGCCGGATGTCCAGCAGGTTGAGCATCTCGAACTGCTTGCCCACGCGCACCTTCAACTCTTCCTTGCTGAAGGGTTTGCTGATGTAGTCGTTGGCACCGAGATTGAGCCCCTTCACCAGATCCTCGACGCGGTTCTTGGCCGTCAGAATGACGATGGGCAACTCGTCCATGCTGTATTTTTCGCGGATACGCTGACACAACTCGAAGCCGGTCATGATGGGCATCATCAGGTCAAGAATCACAAGGTCGGGCTTGTCATGCTGCAGCATCATGAGCGCATCGTGCCCGCTGAGGGCGCTGTCGATTTCGTAAGGCCCGGAAAGGTGTTCCTTGACGATCCGCACGCTCAGGAATTCGTCGTCCACCACCAGAATCTTGCGGCGGCGGCCCGGCAGAAGGAGTGCCTGACCGAGCACAGGCTCACTGTCCTGGCGCCGGTTGCGACGGTCCACCAGGGCGGGGTTGCTCTCCAGAATTGCGTTCAGCTTCGCACCGGATTCCTGCACCAGTTTCTTCTGTACCTTGCTGTTGCTGGCAGTGAGGCGGTCTTTCTCTGTCAGCAGCGGCAGGTCGAAGTAGAAGGTCGACCCTTCTCCCGGCGCGCTGCGCAGAACGATCTCGGTGCCGTGCAGCTCCACCAGCTTCTGCGAGATGGACAGCCCCAGTCCGGTGCCGCCTTCTTCACGGCTGGCGGCGGCATCCACCTGGTAGAAGCGATTGAAGATGCGCGACTGCTGGTCCTTGGAGATGCCGATGCCGGTATCGCGCACCATGACGCGCGCGTCGATGTCGATGATTTCCAGTGAGACCGCCACCCAGCCGCGCTGGGTGAACTTGATGGCATTGGAGACCAGATTGAAAAGAATCTGTTGCAGGCGGTCTTCGTCGCCCATCACCAGCACAGGTTCCGCCGGAAAACTCTCGGCCAGCTGAATGGGTTTGTCGCCGATCAGCGGACGGCACATCTTGTTCACGAGAATGCAGATGTTCTTGAGATCCACCGGGCGCTTGTGCAGTTCCAGATGTCCGTTCTTGATGGCTGAGAAATCGATGACGTCGTTCACCAGATTCGCGAGACGCTGGCCACTGATGCGAATCATGTTGAGGTTTTCGCGGGCACTGTCATCCAGCGAGGTCGCACTCTTCTCGAGAATGATCTCCGACAGGCCGATGATGCCCGTCAGCGGTGTGCGCAATTCGTGGGAGACATTGGCGATGAACTCTTCCTTCACATCATCGGCCTTCTGCAGCGCCTCGATCTTCAGCTGATTCGCCTTCAGCATGCCATCCTGCACCAGACTGTATTCCTTGATCAGCGAGTTGATGCGATCGCCCAGCCCGAAGGACAGTACCACCAGTGCCATCGCCGTGCCTATTGAAAGCTGTGATAGCTCAGCATGGGCGGCAGATTCACCCCCAGGCGCTGCACAACCTCGATCAGAATGCCGAACATCAGCAATGACCACGCCAGCAACATGAACTGCGCCGGACGATAGCCTGTCCTGGCCACCTGCACTGCGCCCATGCTCACAACCACCACGAGCATCACAATGAACAGATTCATCAGGATGACGAGGAATCCGGAAGGCACTACGATCGACACGAGCGCGTAGCCAAGAGACGCAACGATCAGTCCCTTGAAAACTCTGTCCAGGGGCGCATTGAATTGCTCCAGCGTGATGAAGGCGCGCACGAAAGCCAGCCCTGACGCGCATGCCAGCGCGATGAACGTCATGATGCTGCGGTTGGCCCAGTAGGGATTGTCCGGCCAGAAGTACTGGAATGAAAGTCCCTGAAAAGAAAACGAGAAGAGCCCGCCGAACACCAGGAAATAAACGTAGTACAGGTAAAGCTGTTCGCGCGTGGATACCCAGATGAACAGACTGTACAGCGCTACGACCGCAAGAATCCCGTAGTACAGCCCGATCCAGAAGTACTCGCTTTTGGATGACTGCTGGAACTCTTCGAGACTCAGGAGCGTGACAGGCAGCTGCACGGAGCCGTTGGATTGCACTCGCAAGTAAAGCGTCTGAGCCTGCCCCGCCAGGGCTTCAAAGGAAAATATGAGGGAGTGGTGAGCGATGTCGCGCCCGTCAAAGGCCAGCGTGTCTCCGGCGCTCTTCTGAATCCACTGCCCTTGAGAATTCTGGTACCAGAAATCCAGGCGATCGAGACTGGCCAGCTTGAACTTGAGCAGCCAGGTCTGATCTGCAGTGAAGCGGTTGGAGACATCCACAGCGGCCCAGTACGCCGATTCCGTATACCCCAGCGTGGGAAAACCGGGTTGTGACCAGAGTTCGCCCTGGCTTTCGAGTGCGGCAACTGCGTCTTCGAATGTCCAGTTGGCGCGGGGGTCCTCTATCAGCCGCAAGTTGCTGCCGGGAGACAACTCACCTGCGCCGGACTCCAGTGGCAGCGCGGCGAAAGCAGTCCCCCCGCTCATCCCTGCCAGCAGGATCCAGACTGTCATCCATGCAATTCGAAGTGTGTGCAACATTTCCTGTATCTGAGCAAGACTGCTTCGCGGAATTGCAAGACAGCCCGTCCACGGGGTTGCCGGGATCATATCGGCTTTGAATTGCACGGGCAATCCGGACATAATCCCGGCTCCCGGCCACTCACCAGTGCATTGTCCTGCACTGCGGCGACCAGAACACAACAAGAACCGCAGTCGTGAAGAGGATTACGCATGTCGCACAGCCAAGGCCATGGGCACGCCCGAGCGGCAATCTTCCTCTTGCTGTCTGCCCTGACCTTGCCCCAGTTGCACGCTCAGCCCCTCTCCACCGCTCCCTGGTTCGGCCTGCCACTGCCGCCCCCTTTCGAGATTGAAGGCCTGCCAGCCATCGTTGGCGACAGAGGCCCCGTGCCTGCTCTGGTGCCGCAGGGAGAAGAACAATGGGAAGAGTTCAGCGGTGCACGGATATGGCAGGACCTTGAGCAGATCGTCGGATTCTCACACCAGAGCCGCGACCAGCGGGAGATCGGCAGCGGACAGTTGTGGGGCCGCATCGCAGGCTTCCCCTCTGCCCGCAACACTGTCGAGTGGATGCTGGCGCAATATCGCGAGGCCGGCATCGCCGGCATAGAGCTGCAGGAATTCCAGATGCCGGAAGACGAGAGTTTCTGGCTGCCACTGGCCTGGGAACTGCGTCTGAAGGGCAACCCGGCCTTCGGCGCCGGCAGCGAGGACATCGTGCTGGAGACCGCCATGCCTCTGGCTCCGTCCGCCATAGAAGGCGGAGAACTGCGTGGCGCACTTGTCTATGTGGGCACTGGCAGCCCGGCGGAACTGGTCAATATTGATGTGCGCGGCAAGATCGCCGTGCAGCAGGTGACGCCCCAGGCGCATATGGTCTTCGAGCGCGAGCCCACGGTACCGCGCGCGCAGAATCTGTTTGCCCGGGGCGCCATCGGCGTCATCAACATCGTCGAACAGCCCGGCAACGAGCGCGCCATGGACTTCAGCAACTGCGGCGGCCCCTGTTTCAACGTGGGCGGAAGGGACGGCCTGTTTCTGGAATCCCTGTTGAGCAAGGCCGCAGAAGCCGGAATGCAGGACAGTGTGCAGGCCGAGGTGCTGCTGGAGGCTGGCTTCTATTCGAATCTGATTGCAGAGAACGGCATTGCCGTGCTGCCCGGTCGCGACAGTGACGAGATCATCGTCCTCAATGCCCATGTGGACGCCTGGTTCGACGGCGCCGGCGACAACGGCGATGGCATGGCTGTGCAGATCGCGCTGGCCCGGCATTTTGCGCGCCCTGAAAACCGTCTGTCCCGCACACTGGTGTTCATGGCCAGCGCCGGGCACCACACCACCGGCCTCAATGGCCCGGCCAATTTCGTGGCCATGAATCCCGCGCTGGTGCAGAACACCGTGCTGACCATCAACATCGAGCATGTAGCGCAGCGCAACTTCTCCCCGGCCCGCAGCCAGTTCGATGACGGCTACCGCGAGTTCATCGCCGATTCGGGTGAAGCCCCGATCGTCGCCGGGATCACCAACAGCGCGCCCTTCCTGCAGGACCTGTTTACTCAGGGCGTGCAGCGCTATGGCACCAATTTCATGTCCGGCAACTCCACCATGGCCAATGGAGAGGGCAGCGGCTATGGTGGCATTGATGCTCCCATCGTGACGATCATGCAGGCTCCGCCGCTTTACCACACCAGCGGCGAGGTGATTGAAGCCATTTCCGAGCCGGGCCTGGAACGCATGGCCCGCTTCCTCGCCTTCTTTGTGAAGGCCGTGGATCAGGCTCCGCGGGCTCAGATCGACCCGCGCTGAATACCATGCTCGACCGGCGGTCGGGCATGAGTATAATCGGCCTCGAACCGGCAGAACCCGGCAAGCGAAAGACACGCAGGACCCCCAACAACAACAAGTGAGGATTGCCATGATCAACCCGCTACTGCACGCCACGCGTCTGCGACGCCACAGTGCGCTCGCCCTGCTGCTGGGCATGCTGACTGTTATCGTCAGCGCCAGCGCCTTCTCCCAGGCCAACATGGGCAATTCCCTGCGCGGACGACTCTCGCCGATGCCGGTCACGCCGCAGACGGTGCGCACCATCACGGGCGAAGGCGAAGTGCGTGCCGTGCTCAATGGCACCACCCTGACCGTCAGCGGCAATTACACCGGCATGAGCTCAGCGGCCACCATGGCCCACATCCATCAGGGGCCGAAGGCAATTCCCGGTCCGGTCGTCCTGCGCCTGGATATCGCGGGTAGCAATGCCGGCACCATCAGCGGCACCTTGACGCTGACACCGGAACTGATCGAGGCGCTGCACGCCGAGAGCCTGTATGTGCAGATTCACAGCGAAACCAATCCGGAAGGGGAACTGCGCGGGTGGCTGATGCACTGAGTGCACACACCACACGACTTCAATCCTGACCCATAACAGTGACAACAACAGGTGCGTCCATGAACAGCAAACGACTGACCCAAAAGCAGATTCTCTCAGGCTCCGCCTTGCTCGGCGCCATGATCGCCGCGTGCGCAGCCCCCGCCCTTGCCCAGAGCCAGGGCCCCTTCACGGCAGCCCAGGCCACTGCAGGCGCCGGCCTCTACCAGAGCACCTGCGCGGCCTGCCATGGCGCTGATCTGCGTGGCACGCCCGCAGCGCCCATGCTGGCTGGCGAAGGCTTCCTGACCAGCTGGAGCACACGCAGTGCGGGTGAATTGTTCCGCACCATCAAGTCTTCCATGCCGCCGGGTTCTGCAACCCCGCTGCCAGACACCACGGTTGGCAACATCGTTGCCCATATCCTGCAGACCAATGGCGCACAGGCCGGTGCACAGCCCCTGAGCGTGGACACCTCGGTCACGATTGGCAGCGCTGTTGGCACTGCAGCGGCCCAGCTTCCTGCCGGTGCAACGGCTGCGGCCGCACCTGCAGCAGCACCAACCCCTCCACCAGCGCCTGTCGGTCTGGTTGTGTCCGGTACCGTGGAAAACTTCACGCCCCTGACCTCCGAGATGATGCGCAACCCTGACGCTGCCGACTGGCCGATGTTCCGCGGCAACTATCAGGCCTGGAGCTACAGTGCGCTGGACCAGGTCAATCGCGACAACGTCGGCGACCTGCAGCTGGCCTGGGTGTGGAACATGCACGAAGGCGCCTCGGAGCCAGCACCGCTGGTCTACGGCGGCATCATGTACCTGATCAACACCAGCAACATCCTTCAGGCCCTGGACGCCGCCACCGGCGAGCTGATCTGGGAACATCACGGTGGGTCTGCCACCCGTGAAGACATGCGCAACATTGCCATCTACAACGACAAGATCATTCAAGCCACGACCGATGCCCGCCTGCTGGCGCTGGATGCTCGTACTGGCCAGAAAATCTGGGAAGTGGTGGTCGCCGATCGCAGCAAGGGCTTCGAAAACTCTTCCGGCCCCATCGTGGCCGACGGCAAGATCATTCTCGGCATGGCGGGCTGTGCGCGCTATATCGAAGAGAACTGCTACATGACGGCACATGATGCCGACACCGGCGAGCGCTTGTGGGAGTTTGACACCATTGCTGATGCAGACGAACCTGGCGGCGACACCTGGGGCGGCCTTGATGGCATCTACCGCAAGGGTGGCGAGACCTGGATCGCCGGCAGCTATGACCCCGACCTGCGCCTGACTTACTGGGGCACCGCCCAGGCCAAGCCCTGGGTCCCTGTCAGCCGACACATGAGCATCGAAGATGCCGGCCTTTACACCAACTCCACCATCGCGGTGAACATCGACACCGGGCTGCTGGACTGGCACTTCCAGCACGTGCCCGCCGAGGCGCTGGACCTGGACGAAGTGTTTGAACGCGTGCTGGTGGATGTGGATGGCCGCAAGACCGTCCTGTCACTGGGCAAGCACGGCATTCTCTGGAAGAACGACCGCGTGACCGGCGAGTTCCTGGGCTTCGTGGAAACGGTTTTCCAGAACACCTTCACCAACATTGATCCGGTGACCGGCGCAGTGACCTACCGCGAAGACATCATGAATGCCCAGCTCGACGAATGGACTTCCGCCTGCCCGAGCAGCGCCGGCGGCAAGGACTGGCACTCCATGAGCTACCACGAGCCCAGCGGCGTGATCATCGCGCCACTGAGCCAGACCTGCCTGGAAAACGCGGCGCGGGCCATTGAGCTGGCCCCGGGTTCCGGCGGCGTGGGCGCCAGCCGACGCTTCTTCGAGATGCCGGGCTCCGACGGCAATGTCGGCAAACTGGCGGCCTATGATGTGAGTACGATGAAGGAAGTGTGGAGTTACGAGCAGCGCGCGACTTTCCTGACGGGCGTACTTTCTACGGCAGGCGATCTGGCCTTCGTGGGCGATCTCGACCGCCGCTTCCGCGCTTTCGATGCCCGTACCGGCGAGATCCTCTGGGAGACCCGCCTGGGGACCGCGGTGCAGGGCCACCCGCTGACGTTCAGCGTGGACGGCAAGCAGTACATTGCCGTGACCACTGCCAACGGCGGCACCAGCCCGCGCATGGTGCCTTCGGTGGTAACGCCGGAGATCACCTACCCGTCCACGGGCAATGCCGTGTACGTGTTCAGCCTGAACTGAAGCAGGGGGCGCGGGAAGACGGGCGCGACGGCCACATGGCCGCGCACTTCCCGCGCAGCAACCCTGCGCTCAAGGCGCCGGCCTGACCTCGAAGCGGTAAATGATGTACGAGATCGTGCCAGCCAGCGCACTGAAGCGGTGGGGAATTCCCGCCGGCAGGATTACCACGTCGCCGGGCCCGACTTCCTGCACATCGCCGCCCACTTGCGTCACGAAGTAGCTGGGCGTGTCACCCAGATTGGGCGGGTCAGACACCGCCCGCTGGTTTTCCATGCTGCCGCCGGTCACCAGTGTGCCGGTCCCTTCCAAAATCTGGTAAATCTCTGTCAGATCATCGTGCAGCAGCGCGCGGGTCTCAGGCGCAGACCGATGCACGATGCCTACCCGGATCAGTCCGCCCTTTACCGGGGTCTCGTTCAACTTTGTGTCCAGAATGTCGCCGGCTACCGAGCGTGCAAGCTGGGCATCCAGCTGATCTGCCGTGACGACCGCGACAGGAGAAGGCGTTGTCGATTCCTGCGCAACAACAGCGTTGCTCAGGGCTGTGATGCTTGCCAATGCCAGAATGGCAATCACGCTTGTTTTTGTGGTTTTCATGAAGGTTCCTGTCTGCAATGATGATTGCCGCCGGATGGGGCCTCTGGTTTATACTCCTGGTCGTTCTGCAATGCACTGCTGCTGGCCGGCAAAAGCCACCCACAACACAACAAGAATCAGGAGTTTTTCCATGCACAGGAACTTGAATGGCCGCAAGACACTGCTCGCTCTGTCTCTGCTCGCAGGAACCAGCGTTCTGAGCAGCGCGCAGGCTCAGACCGATTACAGCACCGTGGAGGTTATCCCGCACCAGGTGCGCGATGGCATCTACTATCTGCAGGGAGCAGGCGGCCATGTAGGCCTGTCCGTCGGCGAAGATGGGGTGGTGATGATCGACGACCAGTTCGCGCCGCTCACCGAGAAGATCATGGCGGCCATCCGCACCCTCAGCGACGGACCGATCCGCTTTCTGATCAACACCCATGTCCACGGCGACCATGTGGGCGGCAATGAGAACATCGGTCGCCTGGGCATCCCCATTGTGGCGCGCGATGAAGTGCGTGTGCGCATGCAGGCGCAATATCCTGGCGTTGCGCTGCCCGTGCTGACCTTCAATGACGAGATTTCCGTCTACCTGAACGGCGAAGAGATCAGTGCCGTGCCGCTGCCTCCGGCGCACACCGACGGCGACAGCATGATCGTGTTCCGCGGCTCGAATGTGATACACACCGGGGACGTGTTCCGCACCGGCGCCTATCCCATCATCGACCAGGGCAACGGCGGCACGCTGGAGGGCACCTTCGGGGCACTGGGCATGATCATCGCGGCAGCCGGACCGGACACGATCATCGTGCCGGGTCACGGGGAATTGTCTGACCGTGCCGACGTCATCGCGTTCCGCGACATGGTGGAAGACGTTGCCAACAAGGTGCGGCCGCTTGTGGCCGGTGGCATGACCTACGAACAGGTTGCTGCCGCAACGCCCACTGCCGCCTACGACGCCGCGCATGGCAATCCGGAGCGCTTCCTGCGCGCCTTGTATTCCGAACTGGGCGGTCAGTAAGCTCGCTGCCGCGTGAGGGTGCCGTTGCGATAGTCCGTCAGCGCCTGTTCGATTTCTTCGCGGGTATTCATCACGAAGGGACCGTAATGGACGATGGGCTCGCGCAACGGCGTGCCCGCAATGAGCAGCAGTTTCGCCGGCCCGTCGACGCTGATGTCCACATCTCCCTGCTTTGACAGCCGCGCCATGCGTGACTTCCCTACCACCGTGCCTCCCACGCTGACGCTGCCTTCATAGACATAGATCAGCACGGTGTCGCCTTCGGGCACGGCAAAGGTCTCTGCATACCGGCCGCTCTCTACCACAATGTCCAGATACACAGGCTGCGTGGCAGGACGACTGATATGTCCGCGCACAAATCCCTGCGAACCCTGCACTTCGCCGGCGATGGCCTTGATGTGTCCGGCAGCGCGGGGAATCACGGGAATGTCGCTGGCGGGCACATCCTTGTAGGACGCCGGCTGCATCTTGTCCTTTGCCGCCAGATTCAACCACAGCTGGAAGCCGCGCATGCGACCTTCCTTCTGCTGGGGCATCTCGGAATGAATGACCCCGGAACCGGCTGTCATCCACTGCACATCGCCGTTGCGCAATTCGCCCACATTGCCCATGTGGTCACGGTGCTGCATGTGTCCGTCCAGCATGTAGGTCACTGTTTCAAAGCCACGGTGCGGATGCGAGGGGAAGCCGCCAATGTAGTCACTGGACGATTCGCTACCGAACTCATCCAGCATCAGAAACGGGTCGAAACGGGCCAGATCCTGGCCGCCAAACACGCGCATCAGCCGCACGCCATCGCCGTCGGAAGTAGGTCGGGCCACCAGCAGTTCTTCCACTTGTCGAGTATTCATGGTGTCAATTCTCCTGTGCCGCAGCAGTCAGCAGGGCGGCGATTTTCGTGCGGGCATTCTGCAACCCCTGGGCCCGGGCACTTTCGCCCATGTTGAGTCCGCCTGCAACGATGAATTCCAGATCGTTCATGCCCAGAAAGCCAAGGAAAGTGCGCAACCAGGGGCGCACATGATCCGTACCGCCTTCCTCGTGGATGCCCCCCGAGGCAATTACCAGATAGACCTTCTTGCTGCCCGCCAGCCCGACGGCGCCTGTGTCCGTGTACTTGAAGGTGACGCCGGCACGGGCCACATGGTCAGCCCAGGAGCGCAGCATCGCAGGCACAGAGAAATTGTAGGTGGGCACGCCGATGACCAGCACCTCTGCCGCCTTGAGTTCGGCAATCAACGCATCCGAAAACGCCACCTTCTGCGCCTGCTCGTCATTGCGCTCGGCGGCGGGCGTGAACAGCGCTCCCAGCCAGGCGTTGTCGAGATAGGGAATGGGCGTCTGCGCAAAGTCGCGGCTCCGCAGCTGCAGGTCCGGGTTGGCAGCCCTGAGTCCGGCGATCAGTTCGTGACTGAGCTGGGTGGAGACGCCCTGCTTGTCGGCGGCGTCGAAAAGACTGGAGGTGATGTGCAGCAAACTCGTCATCGTTGGGTCCTTGCGCCTGCAAGCGGCGCTGTGAATGAGTGATGGGCTCATCATAGGCCACGCAATCCGATCTATTAATGCAATTATCGCGGGTATATGATCGGATTATTTGATCACCAGGCACGAGACTCTGATGAAACTTCCCCGCATCACGCTGGAACAATGGGCCGCCTTCAAGGCAGTCGTCGACGCCGGCTCCTTCTCGCTCGCGGCAGAGACGCTCAACAAGAGCCAGTCCAGTGTCAGCTACGCGATCGCGCGCCTGCAGGAGCAGCTGCCACGTCCGGTGCTGAGACTGGAGGGAAGGCGCGCAGTACTGACGGAAGAAGGCAAAGTGCTGTACCGCCGCGCTACCGAACTGTTGCGCCACGCCGAAGTCACCGAAGACTTTGCCCGCATCAGCGCACAGGGACTGGAGGCCGAGATTCGCATTGCCGTGGACCTGCTGCTGGATGTGCGTCTGATCCTGCCCGCGCTGGAAGCCCTCTCGACTCATTACCCGTTCACGCGGGTGCGGATTCTGGAGACCTCGCTGTCGGGCACCGAAGAAGCGCTGCTGGAGAAGAAGGCCGAGATCGTCATCGGCAGTCAGGTGCCCGTCGGCCACACCGGCACGCCAGTAAAGCAGATTCGCATGCTTCCCGTGGCCCACCCCGACCATCCGCTGTTCCGGGAGCGCACACACAACGAGTGCAAGGAGGCAGTGGCTCTGGGCGACCCGGACGGCATCACGGAGTGGGACCTGAAGTCAGCCCGCCAGATCGTGCTGCGGGATTCCGGACAGAGGCGCGAACAGAACGCGGGCTGGCTGGGGTCTGAACAACGCTGGACGGTCAGTCATTTCGCCAGCAGCCTGAAGATTCTGCGGGCAGGGCTGGCCTTCGCATTCCTGCCGGAAGACTGGGTGGCCGAGGATCTGCGCAATGGCACGCTGCGCCAGTTGCCACTGGCCGATGGCGGCGAGCGCCTGATCATGCTGCACCTGATGCTGAGCAGCCGCGAGAACGTGGGGCCCGCCACGCGCCTGCTGGCGGAGTCGCTGGTGCAATGCCTGAAGCGCACGTTGTAAAGCGGTGGCGGTCGGCAGGCAGGGCGTTCTG
>CAMCRC010000052.1 GCA_945877175.1 Klebsiella pneumoniae
AGCCTACAGGGATGTACTTGTGGCGTGTCCGACGTACTGCTCCCGCGCCCTGGACCCGAACCACGCAGTGATGATCGCGGGCAAGCCCGCTCCCACCCGGCCCGCGCTGCCACCACCTGACACATTTCAACGAATCCCCACACGAAATATCTGTGCTATATTGCCGCAGCTTCAAAAAACCCCAACCACAAGGGAGTCAAATACAAGTGAGCACACAAAGAGTACTTCGCAATCGCACCACCTCCCGGCATGGTGTCGCACCACGCCTTCTGACGCTGTCCTGTGCCGCTGCCATCGCCGTTCTCAGCAGCCCCGGCGCAATCGCTCAAGCTGCCGGTACACAGGCGGAAATCGAAGAAATCATGGTGATCTCTTCCACCCGTCGACCCGAGTCACTGGCGACCACGAATGCCAGCGTGGCCGTCATGTCGGCGGAAGAGCTGCGGCTGATCTCCCATCAACACATTCAGGAAGCCGCCAATCGTCTGGCCGGCGTGAACATCAACCGCAACAACGGCCAGGAAAGTCTCACGTCCATCCGCTCCCCCGTGTTGACGGGTGCGGGTGCCTGTGGCGCCTTCCTGCTGGCAGAACAGGGCATCCCTCTGCGTGCCGCCGGCTTCTGCAACGTCAATGAACTGTTCGATGCCAACAGCGAAAACGCTGCGCGCATCGAGGTCATCCGCGGACCAGCTACGGCATTTTATGGCTCCAACGCCGTACACGGCATGATCAACGTGGTGCTGCCGGACCCGAGCAATGGCGGCGACATCACACTGGAAATGGGCCCGCGTGGCTCCAAGCGCGCCAATGCCACCTTCGGCATGGCGGATGGCAATTTCAAGCACATGTTCCTGGCCAATGGCGCGACGGAAGAAGGTTTCCGTGATGACAGCGGCTTCGATCAGCAAAAACTGTCCTGGCGCTATCAGTACACCACGGCAGGCGGCTATGCGCTGGATGGCGGTTTCACCGTCACCAACCTGAATCAGGAAACCGCTGGCTACGTGGAAGGCAAGGACAACTACAAGAACAAGGCATTGTGGGACACCAACCCGAACCCCGAAGCCTACCGCGACAGCCAGAGCATGCGTGCCTGGACCCGGGTCAGCAAGGAATTCGACAATGGCTGGGAAATCGTGGCCACCCCTTACTACCGCAAGGCCGACCTGAATTTCATCCAGCACTTCCTGCCCGGCCTGCCCACGGAAGACAATCAGCACTCCAGCATCGGCCTGCAGTTCGGCACCTACAACGACCTGAGCGAGGACACCATGATCTCCTTCGGGCTGGATGTGGAAGCCACCGAAGGCAGCCTGTTGCAGCAGCAGCGTTTCCCGACTGTTGGCGCCGCAGCACTGGTGGCGCAGACCCCGGTGGGCAAGCACTACGACTACGACGTGGATGCCACCCAGATTGCTCCCTTTGCGCACCTGGAACACTACTGGGACAACGGCTTCGACATCTCCCTCGGCCTGCGCTATGAGCGCATGGAATACGACTACGATAACAAGATGCTCACGGGCCGCACCCGTGATAACGGCACTGTCTGTACCTTCGGCGGCTGCCGTTACAACCGTCCTGCTGATCGCAGCGACACCTTCGCCAACTGGGCGCCTAAACTCGGCATTCGTTACCAGATCAATGATGTGCACAATGCACAGCTGCGCCTGAACAAGGGCTACCGGGCACCTCAGGCGACTGAACTGTACCGTCTGCAGAACACGCAGAGTGTGGCCGATCTGGATTCCGTCGAGATCGACAGCATCGAGCTGGGACTGGAAGGCGCCGCGAATGCCTGGGAATACCAGGTCACCGCGTACTACATGGACAAGGACAACGAGATCATCACGGACAGCGCCCGTCTGAACCTGAACAACAGCCACACAAAACACCGTGGACTGGAGATTTCCGGCGCCTACGAGCTGACAGAAACCCTGCGTCTGGCGGGTGCCTACAACTTCGCGCGTCACACCTACGAGAACGTTGAGTTCTCGGGTAGCGTGAACATCAAGGGCAACGATGTGGACACGGCGCCGCGACGCTTCGGCAGTGTGCAGCTGCAGTGGCAGGCCACCAGCAACGTGTTTGCAGAACTGGAGTGGGCGAACTCCGGGGCGTACTACAGCAACCCGGAGAACCTGAACCGTTACGAAGGTCATGATCTGCTGAACCTGCGTGCCCGCTGGCAGGCTGCGCCGGACCTGACTTTCTCTGCGAACTTTCTCAACCTGACGGATGAGATGTATGCCGAGCGTGCAGACTTCGCCTTCGGACGTGACCGCTACTTTACAGGCGAACCGATCCGCGCGTTCCTGTCCGTGAACTGGCGTTACAACTGAACCTGTCCGCAAAGCCCGCGCGCAATCGCGGGACTTGCTGAAAAAAGAAATGCCCGCGCTGACACAATCAGAGCGGGCATTTCTGCTTATAATCCGGGACGCTCTTCTGTAACGGGCACGCCCATGACGTCGCGCATTCCTGATGACTCACACCTGCAGTGCCTGCTGCGTTATTTCGCACAGGGTACGCGCACGGCACTGGCACCCATTCAGCATCCCGACCAGATCACCAACCGGCGGGTGCTATCCACCGAACTGCCTGCCATCAATTTTCGCGAAGCGGCCGTGCTGATTCCCATCGTGCATCACGAAGGTCGCTATGCCGTCGTCCTGACTCAGCGCACTGAACACCTCAGCAGCCATCCCGGCCAGGTCAGCTTTCCCGGCGGCCGCGCCGACGAAGGCGATCACTCTCCAATCCAGACAGCCCTGCGCGAAAGCGAGGAAGAGATAGGCCTGCCACCTCAGGCGGTCACTGTGCTCGGCGCGCTGGGCAATCTGCTGATGCCGTCGGGTTATTGCGTGACACCCATCGTAGGCCTGATCGCCGACGATACGCCTCTGACTCCTTCGCCACGGGAAGTGGCGCACATCTTCCACGTGCCGCTGCAACTGGCGCTGAATGTCAGCAGCTTTGAAAGGGTGCGCGTTCAACTGCCAGACGGCGAGCGGGAGTTGCTGGAGATGCACTACGACGGGTACAGGATCTGGGGGGCCACAGCGGCGATTCTGTACCATCTGGCACAGGAAATTGCGGCAGTCTGATCTCCAGAGCCTGCACTAGCCCAGCAGCAGATCGCGCTCATCGGCACTGACGTGGGTGGCAGATACTTCCGCAGGATGGCACACCTTGTTGCGCCCGCCTGCCTTGGCCTGCAGCAACCAGGCATCGGTGCGCCGCACGAAGCCCTCGTCATCATCGCGATCACCTGCAGCATGCACATCCACTCCCACACTGGAAGTCACATGCACTTCGGTATCTTCTGAATACAGAGGGGTGCCGGCGATGATCCCGCGCAACCGGTCGGCCAGTGTGATGGCGGCGTGCAGCGTAGTATCCGGAAGAATCAGTGCAAACTCTTCCCCACCATACCGGCAGGGTACATCCAGACGGCGCACCGTGGTCTGAATCAGCCGTGCAACGTGACTCAGCGTCTTGTTCCCGAACTCGTGGCCCCAGGTGTCATTGAAAGTCTTGAAGTGATCCAGGTCCATCATGAGCAGTGCGACGGGCTTGCCAGAGCGGCGGGCCCGCTCCATTTCCAGATCCAGTGCTTTCTTGAAATGCCGGTAATTGTAGAGCCCCGTCAGGGCATCGGTATGCACCAGTGTACGCAAGGTTTCCAGCTCGCTGCGCATTTTCTCCAGCTCGTCCGCATGCAGACATGCGCCTCCTTGCGGGCACATCAAGTCATTCTGGCGACGGTCTGGCGCTCCTTCGTGCATGGCGTCTCTGCTTACGCGAACAGTTCCTGAAGAAAATCGGCGATGGGGCGTTGCGCACGCGCATTCGCCGCATCGTTGTAGACGGTGCCGAGCAGGCCATGAATACTCGATTTAATCGGTCTTCATGGCAGAGTCTCCCGGGAATGAGTGACTTACAGCTTGGCGAGTATCGCTTCCGCCGCGCTCTCGACGATGCCGCCCGCTGGCTCTACGGCAAGGTGCGTCACAACGCCGTTGTCCACAATCATGGCGTAGCGCTTGCTGCGGGTGCCCATGCCGAAGCCGGTGGCATCCAGTTCCAGGCCGACAGCCTTGGTGAAAGTGCCATTGCCGTCGCCGACCATCAGCAGTTCTTCAGCATTCTGTGACTTGCCCCAGGCGCCCATGACGAACGCATCATTGACCGACAGACAGACGATGCTGTCAACGCCTTTGGCCTTGATCTTGTCTGCCAGCACAACATAACCCGGCAGGTGGGTGACGGTGCAGCCCGGTGTGAAAGCGCCGGGCACAGCAAAAAGGACGACTTTCTTGCCGTTGAAAATGGCATCGGTGGAAATATCGACAGGGCCTTTCTCGCCCATGATCTTGAGGGTGGTTGCGGGAATTTTGTCGCCTGCTGCAATGCTCATCGTAAAGTCTCCGTTGGGAAGAGTGAGTAGCGATGGTAACAAATTTTCCCTGCAGTTAGGCAAGGCACGGCTGAATCAGGGCGATGGATTTTCCGGAGTCCCAAGAATCACCGACTCGATCCAGCCAATATGGGCCGACACTCGCTCATAGATGCCCACTGCACCATACAGTCCCTGGGCAGGTGGTGTCTGCGAAGAAGTCTCGCCTGTTGCGCGGCTTGCTACTTCGCCCACCGCTACGCCGGCGATCTGCCAGCCCGATGCCGTCTCAAGCAGGGCGGGGCCGCCGCTGTCACCGAGGCCAGGGATACCTTCCAGGGCCACCGCGGCACTGCCTGGCAGACGCGGGTCATCGAACGTGAACCGCAGGCGCTGCGCTGCCGTAGTGACAATGTTGTGTGCCATGCGGAAACGGCCATCGTCATGCTGAATGCCCGTGGTGCCGATTCCGAAGTAGCCCCAGCCCAGCAGCGTCGCCACGCGGTCCTGCTCGTCGGCGTCACGGTAAAGCGGCACGGGGCGAGGCAACGTAACGGCCTGGGAGAGCCGCAACAATGCCATGTCGACCTCTCGGGCACTGTTGTCCTCATCGTAGCGGAAATGGTAATCAGGGTGCATCACCACATGGTCGATGCCCTGCAGGGTGCCGGCAATCTGCACAACATACTCGCCCTGTGACTCAATATGCCCCTGCAGGTCGGTCTCTTCGACACAATGGGCCGCCGTCAGCGCCCAGCGCGGGTCAATCAGGGTGGCTACACAGATTTTGCGGGCAGAGCGTTGCTCCAGCCAGAAGACAGCAGGAAACTGTGACTCTCTGGCAGCATGTCCGGCGTATCCAGTATCATGCCGGATGACGATAGCCTGGGCAGACCCCGTGAGGGCCAGCAAAGCACACAGCACTGGCAGGAATCGAGCTGACAACACGCTACTCCGTCTGCAGTTCAGACATCATTCTGATGAAGGTGAAACAGTTTATGAGCACTCAACACGATACGCCTCCCCCTGAGGGTGAACGTCGCTACGAACAGACCGGGCTGTATCCCCCGGGCGAAAAGCCCTTTCGGGTACTGGCTCTGATGGGATGGCTGGCGGGCGTCATCATTTTCATCGCCGTGTCAGCGATTGTACTTGACCGTCTGCTGATCGCGTCCTGAGTCAGCGCCGCAGGCGTCTTCCCGCGCGCAGATTCGGCCGCTCCCGCTTGGTGGTGGACATCTTGAAGATTGCATACAGCCGGTAGAGCACCACCAGGGTTGCGACCACCACAAATGCCAGGATGCTGGCAATCAGCCATTGCTCCTGGGTCCAGTTTCCCGTTACCAACCAGTTTTCCAACATTTTCCTGAATCCTCACACCAAGGGTCTGTTGCCACGCGTCACATTATGGCCTCTCACTGTCACAGAGGCCAGTTCAGGCGTTCTCATCCATCATGCGGTTGAGAGCCAGCTCAATCTCCCGCACGCGCTCCAGCGGGTCTTGAAGCTCCAGCAATGACTGCTTGATCTCGACCGGCAGGGGAATCAGTTCACTCAGGCGCCAGCCCAGCTCACGCAAATCCTGGTAGTTGATCTGCATGTCCAGGCGACTGATGACAGGATGACTCGTCAGCTGCTCCAGAAGACTTACCAGCACATCGTGCTCTGCGGTGACTGCAATCGGCTCTTCGCCCATGAAATCGGTGGCGCAGCGAGCTACGTGGCCCACCAGCAGCTGGTCCTTTTCTGCGTGGCAGTCCAGCACCTCGAACTTGCATCTGGCTTCCACCGTCAGTCCAAGCAAGCCGTTGGGCAATTGATCCCAGTCCACTACCTGCACATAGGTGCCCACGCGATGAACCTGCTGGTGTACCCCGGGGCGAGCCACTTCATCGCCCTCACGCAGCAGGCAGATGCCGAAGCCTGTCTCGGTGCGCATGGCGGCTCGCACCATGTTCAGGTAGCGCTGTTCGAATATCTGCAATGGCAGACGCCCTTTGGGAAACAACACCGACTTCAGCGGAAACAAGGGCAGCATGCCCCTCTGGGTGTGTTCGGTGAAGGGGGTCTCTCCAGTTGGAATTGCAATATCAGCATTCATGGTCATGACTCTTGTCTTCCAGACGCTCAGGCGCACTGGCGCTGTGCCAGCGCCTGCAGCAATTTCTGATGGATGCCGCCGAAGCCGCCGTTGCTCATGATGACGATGTCATCACCCGTTTGTGCCTCATCGACCAGCATTGTCACCAGCGCGTCGATGCTGGACGCAATGCGCGCAGGCATCGGGCTGGACGCCACCAACGCCGGGAGGTCCAGCAGCGCCGTGCCAGCGTCGAACCAGAGAGTCAGATCGGCATGGCGACAGGCCTCCCCCAGCACAGACTGGTGCACGCCCATCTTCATGGTATTGGAGCGCGGCTCGATCACGGCGATGAGACGGCCCGTGCGCCCCGCACTGAGAAACCGGGCGCGCAGGCCGCTCAGCGTGGTGTCGATGGCGGTGGGGTGATGGGCAAAGTCGTCATAGACTCGCACTCCGTTCACCTCGCCCAGCAACTCCTGGCGCCGCTTCACGCCTTCGAAACTCTCCAGCGCCTCGCAGGCGGCACCAATGTCCACGCCGGCATGGTGGGCAGCCGCCACGGCTGCCAGCGCATTGCGCACGTTGTGGGTGCCACTCAGGGACCAGTGCACACGTGTGGCAGGCCCGGGCACCCCCGCCGTGGACTTGCCCAGTTCAAACTCGCTGCCATCGGCGTTCAGTGGACGGACAAACCAGGACAGCGCCTCGTCGGCGTGCCCCTGACCAGGTTCCCCGCCTTCGAGCAAGTCCAGCGCCTGGCGCTGGCTCCAGCACCCCTGTGCAAGCACGGCATTGAGATTGTCGTCATCCCGCGGCCACAGAATGAGTCCACTGCCGGGAATGATGCGCACCAGATGGTGGAACTGGCGCTGTATGGCGGCGAGGTCGGGGAAGATGTCGCCATGATCGAATTCCAGGTTGTTGAAGATGGCGGTGCGGGGTGAGTAGTGTACAAACTTGGAACGCTTGTCGAAAAATGCACTGTCGTACTCGTCGGCTTCCACCACGAAGAATGGCGAATCGCCCAGATCAGCCGAGCTCGCAAAATTGCGGGCCACGCCGCCAATCAGATAGCCAGGCTTGAGACCGGCACTGCTCAGTATCCACGCGAGCATTGAACTGGTGGTGGTTTTGCCGTGGGTGCCGGCCACCGCCATCACCCAGCGCCCGCGCAGCACGTGACGGGCCAGCCACTCGGGACCGGAACAGTAATCAAGCCCCTGATCGAGGGTGTACTCCACTGCAGGGTTGCCCCGCGACATGGCATTGCCAATGACCACCAGGTCAGGGTGCGGTTGCAGATGACTGGCACTGAAGCCCTGCTGCAGGGCAATGCCCTGTGCTTCCAGTTGCGTGCTCATGGGCGGATAGACATTGGCATCTGAGCCGCTGACGGTGTGCCCGAGCTGTTTGGCGAGCACTGCCAGGCTGCCCATGAAGGTGCCGCAGATGCCCAGAATGTGAATGTGCATGTTCTTGTCTCGTGTAGGAGCGGGCCCTGCCCGCGAACAAGCGCGGATTGTCTCAAAATAGTGCCTGCAGTAACATCCCGGCAGCACCGTCCCTCCCGAGGCCCCCGCATGTCACACGAATCGTTCTGGGATTTCTCCCTGCGCCTCTACCGCCTGTCGCAGGTGAGCGACACCTGCCTCACCTTGCAGAATGTTCATGGCTTCGACGTCAACCTGCTGCTGTTCGCCTGCTGGTACGGACGCGCGCATGGCGCCATCTCGCCCGCCCTGCTGTCCGAGGTTCTGCAATTTTCAACGCACTGGTCCACAGAAGTGGTCAGGCCCCTGCGCCACGCCCGCACCTGGATGAAGGGTGAGCTTGCACAACCTCTGTCGCACGTGGCAGCACTGAGCGGTGTCGCGGAATTGCGGGAGAAGATCAAGGCGGTGGAACTGCGCAGTGAACAGCTTCAGCAGCAGACCCTGGAACGTCTGGCGCAGGAGTGCCTCAGGACGCGGTTGTCTATACGGGATCAGTCGCCTGCGCCAGGGGCAGCGGCTATCGATCACAATCTTCTGCAGCTCTGCGAAGCGTCAGCTGTCCCACTCACACCGGCACTCGCCGATCTGCTGCAGATACTGCAGGAAAAAGCGGTGTTACGTTGACTTGCGTACGCCTTCCCAGCGTTTGACGATACCTGCATCGATATCGAAAAGATCGAGCACACGGCCCACGCTGTGATTGATGATGTCGTCGATTGTCTGCGGATTGTTGTAAAGCGCCGGCATAGGCGGCGCGATGATCGCGCCAAGCTGGCAGGCCTTGAGTAACAGCTCGCAGTGCCCGGCATGCAGGGGTGACTCCCGGGGCATCAGCACGAGGCGACGCCGCTCCTTGAGCACCACATCGGCCGCCCGCACCAGCAGATTGTCGGCATAGGAATGCACGATTCCCGACAGCGTCTTCATGGAGCATGGCGCCACAATCATGCCGTCGGTGCGGAATGAACCGCTGGCAATGGACGCAGCCATGTCATTGATGGGATGGACGTGATCGGCCAGCGCCAGCACGTCGCTGAGCGCCCACTGGGTCTCGATGGCGATATTCATCTTCGCGCCTTGTGAGAGCACAAGATGCGTCTCCACGTCTGGCACTGTCTTGAGAATTTCCAGCATCCGGATGCCATAGATCAGGCCACTGGCGCCTGAGAGGCCTATCGTGATTCGCATGTCCTTTTTCCTGCAGGTTCAGAGAGAGTAGGCGCGTTGCCTTGGAATCGGGCGCCGGGGTAACATCGCGGCTTTATTCAACCGGCAGACTAGCAGGTTCTCCAATCATGGCCAAAGCAAACCTTTTCTATGCCCAGTCGGGCGGTGTCACTTCAGTCATCAATGCCAGTGCCTGCGGCGTCATCGAGACCGCCCGTCTGCACAAAGACAGAATAGGGAAAGTCTATGCGGGCCGCAACGGCATCATCGGCGCCCTGCGGGAAGAGCTGATTGATACCGGCAAGGAGTCTGCGGCCACCATCGCCGCGCTTCGGCACACCCCGGCGGGTGCCTTCGGGTCATGCCGCTACAAACTGAAAAGTTTCGAAGAAAACCAGGCCGAGTACGATCGCCTGATGGATGTGTTCAAGGCCCACAACATCCGCTATTTCCTGTACAACGGCGGCGGCGATTCCCAGGACACTGCGAACAAGGTGTCCCAGCTGAGCATCCGTGCCGGCTTCCCGATCCAGTGCATCGGCGTGCCCAAGACCGTAGATAATGACCTCCCCATCACCGACAACTGCCCGGGCTTTGGATCAGTGGCCAAGTACGTCGCTGTGTCGATCCGTGAGGCAGGCCTGGATGTGGCGTCCATGTGCGAAAGCTCCACCAAGGTATTCGTGATGGAAGTGATGGGCCGCCACGCTGGCTGGATTGCCGGCGCAGCAGGTCTGGCTGCAGAGCAGGAAGGCGATGCGCCACACATCATCCTGTTCCCCGAGATCGCCTTCGACCAGAAGAAATTTCTCAAGAAGGTGCAGAGCTGCGTGAAGGCCTATGGCTATTGCGCCATCGTGGTTTCAGAGGGTGCTCAGAACAAGGACGGCAGTTTCCTGGCAGACGCCGGCGGCAAAGACGCCTTTGGTCACGTACAACTGGGCGGCGTGGCCCCTTTCCTGGCTGAGATGGTGAAGAAGGAACTTGGCTACAAGTATCACTGGGCCGTGTCCGACTACCTGCAACGGGCAGCCCGCCACATTGCCTCGGGCACGGACGTGGAACAGGCCTATGCCATGGGCAAGGCTGCGGTGGAGTTTGCCCTGGCGGGCAAGAATGCCGTGATGCCCACCATCGTGCGCAAGCCTGGCAAGAAATACAGCTGGACTGTGGGCGAAGCGAAGCTGTCGGATGTGGCGAATGTGGAAAAGACCATGCCGCGCTCATTCATCAGCGCCGACGGCTTCAGCATCACCCAGGCAGCAAGAGATTATTTCTCGCCGCTGATTCAGGGCGAAGACTACCCACCGTACAAGAATGGCCTGCCCCAGTATGCACGCCCGAAGAAAGTGCTTGCGGAGAAAAAGCTCAAGCCCTGGAAAGGCTGATTGCAATTCCCTGTGGGGGGCGGGCCTTGCGTGGGAGCGGGCCCTGCGTGGGAACATGCCTTGCGTGGGAGCGGGCCTTGCCCGCGATTTTCTTGTCAAAAACCTGTAAGCAGATTCTACTGGCGCCAGGGGGCAGCAGCCCCCCCCCACCACCTTGATCCGCTCCAGACGAATGGACTTGCAGATTCTTCAGTCGGCGTCCGCTGCCGACAAACCTGCCAAACTCTGAAGCAAGCAGAGGCTCCCCTATCTGCGCATTATCTTTCGCATGGCACTCGCTGAAGGGCATCGCCCTGCCGTGCCACTGATTCGGCATGCGCGTCTCAAGCGAAGGCACGGATTCTGGTCAGGGTGCGCACGATAGATAGTGGGAAACACACTATTTGATGAAACTGTACAGGCGCGACATCTGAAAGACGCCGCGAATGTATATGGCGATCAAGTACTTGTTCTCTCGGGAAAAAGGCGGGTAGACTCCGGCCATATTCTGTTCAAGATAGTGCGTTGGTGCACTGTAAAGATGTTATGCATCTATTCGCACTTAATCGAGTCTGAAGAATGTTTGAATTTAAAACCATAGCTCTGTTTGTCATTACTGCCCTGACAGAGATCGTTGGCTGCTACCTTCCATACCTTTGGCTGAAGGAAGGCAAGAGCATCTGGCTACTGGTTCCGGCAGGTATCAGCCTTGCCCTCTTTGCCTGGTTGCTATCGCTCCATCCAACCGCAGCCGGTCGAGTGTATGCCGCTTATGGTGGGGTCTATATCGCTGTTGCAATATTATGGCTTTGGTCTGTTGATGGCATCAGGCCAACTGTCTGGGATGTGCTGGGTTCAGCTATGGCGCTGACAGGAATGGCAATCATCATGTTTGCTCCAAGAAATGCATAACAAACTGTTTCTGAGCGACCAATGCATGTCGTCAGGCCTTTTGCAAAAAGGCGCAAAGGTCACGCCAACATACTTTGGCGCCAGAACAAGGGCGTTATGCGTCCCATGCCATTCACGAGGTCAATAGTTGAACGATTCATCTCGTCAAGGGCCGTTGCAGTCAGTATATATGGCGCGTCGGAGATGAACGCGATGGTTCCTGAGCCTGAACACTGGCTATCAGACTTTGGGCTTGCCGTAATCTTCAATGGCTTTTCGCAGGCCGCGCTGACGTTCGGCGAAATTGAAGACTACATGCGCAAGATAGCTGGCGTCGTTAAAGGCTTATTCCCGCTTGTCCGGCAATGACTATTCTTCAACAGCAGCGGGCTTCTGATTGCGCTTGTCGGCTGACAGTTTGAACAGCACCACGAGCAACAGGATTCCGAGACCAACAAACTGATTCAGCTCCGGGAACGCGAGCTTCTGCCCTACATATACCAGAATCAGCGCCAGTACATTGCGCACCCAGTTCTCGCCCACCACACCAGTCATATGGCTGCCTATCCAGATACCTGGAATGGAGCCTATCAGCAGCGTGCCCAGCAAACCATAGTCCACCGTTCCCAGACTTGCATGCCCAATCCCCGCCACCAGCGTCAGCGGCACAGCGTGCGCGACGTCAGTGCCCACAATCCTGTTGATGTGCACTTTCGGATAGAGCAACAACAGCGCAGTGACACCGAGCGCCCCGGCACCGACGGACGTGAGCGTCACCAGAAAACCCAGCACCATGCCCAGCAGCACGGTCAATACGGTGATTGCCTTTGGACTGACACGGCGATCCTGCCGGGATGATTTCGTCAACTCATTGCGAAACAGCACGGAGAGGGAGGTCACCAGCAGCGCGATGCCGAGCCAGAACTTGATCTGATCGACCAGAGCGCCAGACTCCAGATCCACGTCTGCAAGATAGAGGGTAGTGATGAAAGAGACGGGCACGCTGCCTGCTGCCATGGCACCGACGATGCGCCAGTCGATATTGCCCAGCTTGCCGTGCGCGACAATGCCAACCGTCTTGGTGATGGCGGCGTAGAGCAGGTCTGTTCCCACCGCCACAGCAGCATTGACATTGAACAACAGCAGCAGGATTGGCGTCATCAGCGAACCACCCCCGACGCCAGTCAAGCCAACAAGCCAGCCCACTATGAATCCGGCAACGATATATCCCAAGTCAAACGGCATGCTGCCTCCTTCCGAAAAGCAGGCACTATATCAGCCGTCTTAGACAAATAGTAAGACTAAAATCTTCTGATTAATAACCAAAGGGAATAAAAAAGGAAGAACGCACCTCTTCAGGGGGCGAGTCGCTCCACCTTCCAGTGCTCACCCGCCTGCAAGGTGTACTCGTAGCGATCGTGCAGGCGGTGCTGCCCGCCCTGCCAGAATTCGATCTGGTGGGGACGCACGCGATACCCGCCCCAGAACTCCGGCAGCGGAATTTCCCCTTCCTGATACTTGCGACCAATGGCTTCCCACTGCCCGACCAGAACTTCCCTCGATTTGAGTGGTCGGCTCTGGGCCGACGCCCATGCAGCAAGCTGACTCTCCCGGGGGCGCGCGTGGAAGTAGTCACGGGACTCTGCGGCGCTGATCTTCTCAGCCACGCCTGACACCTCCACTTGCCGCTCGATGCTGTGCCATGGGAAGTGCAGACTGACCTTGGCATTGCTGCCAAGCTCGCGCGCCTTGCGACTCTCGTAATTGGTAAAAAAGGTGAAACCCTTGTCGTCGACGCCCTTGAGCAGCACGATGCGCTGACTGGGCTGACCATCTCGGGCAACCGAGGCCAGGGTCATGGCGTTGGCGTCAGGCAATCCCATGTCTATAGCGTCCTGCAGCCAGCGCGAGAACAGGTCAAGGGGGTTTGCCGTCAGGTCGGCGTTGTCGAGCCCGCCTTTGAGGTACTCGCGGCGTATTGCTTGCAGATCCATTGTGATTCCTTGCGATGACACGGGATTCGAGCAGTGGCGATCAGGGCAGCAGTTCGCCGTATTCCCACACCTGGGGACGGATCGTACCTCTCGAGTAATGGAAAGTGCCCGGCCCGTGCTTGTCATTGGCGAAAAACTCGCCGACGTACCTCTGACCGTCCGGCCAACGGTAAGTTCCCTGGCCATGGTAGAGATCATTCTGGAATCCGCCGGTGTAATTCTCGACGTTTTCCGACAGCCAGAACTCCGAATATTTATTGGGCGTCCAGTCTTTCACGCCAAAGAAATAAGACCCCTGGCCTTCGCGCTTGTCGTTGCGCCACTGGCCGATGTACAGGTTGCCTTCGCCGTTCCAGTAGGTGCCACGACCGCTGCGGATGCCCATGTCCCAGTTGCCGTCGTAATACGCACGGGTGGTGACAGTCAGCATTTCCTCCAGCCTGCCATTGCCGTGATATTTGCCGTCCTTGAAATTGCCACGGTAGAGGTTCTTGCCCACATTGGTGGTGATCTCCAGCGTGCCATACCCATTCTGGCAGTCGTTGTGAATACAGGCGCGGCTGATCTCCTGGAGCACAAATTCAGCTTCGCGCAACTGCGCCTGCGCACTGGAAATCAGCAGCAGGGCCCCTGCAATTACCGAGACAACAAGACTGTGCGACATGACTCTTTTCATGGTGATCTCCTCCTTTGCAAACTAGCGTCCCTCAACCGATATGCCGCAGCACAGTGAGAGGACTGGTGTTGACGACACGGCGCGTGGCCATGACACCGAGCACGGCAATAACACCCATGCCAATGAGCGGACCGGCCACCCAGACCCAGTAATGCAGGTTGAATTCCTGCTGGAACACCTGTGTCTGCAGGTAATACAGGCTGCCTTCCGCGCCAAGCGTCGCGATGATGCCAGCTATGAGGCCGATGCTGGCAAATTCAATGAACAGACTGCTCAGAATCAGTTTGCGGCCCGCACCCAGTGTACGCAGGATGGCATTCTCGCGGAAGCGCTCATCCAGCGTAGCCGTGACACAGGCCAGAAGCACGAGGGCACCACAGGCCAGCACCAGGAAGGCGATCAGTTCGATGGCCGAGGTGACCTGAGCGATGATGGTCTGGATCTGTTCGATCAGAGCATCGATCTCAATGACCACGATGGTGGGATATTCGCGCAGCAGTTCGTTGATCAGCGACTTCTGCTCCATGGCCATCAGCGCTGTGGACAGGTAGGTGCCGCCCATGGCGTCGAGGGTACCCGGCGAGAAGATCACGAAGAAGTTGGGCTGCATGTTGTCCCAGCGCACGCTGCGCAGACTCTGCACCTGCGCTTCGATCAGCTGGCCCTGGCCGATGTCGAATTCGACGATGTCGCCCAGACTGGCACCCAGCCGCTCGGCATAATCATCCTCCAGCGACACGAAACCGGGCTGGGGATTCTCGTCCCACCAGGTGCCGGCGACAATCTGGTTGTCACGGGGCAAGCCCTCGACCCAGGTCACCTGTCGGTTGCTGACGCGGCGGCGACCCTCGCCTTGCTCGCCCTCTGCGCCTTCGGCAGCGGCGCCCGCGTCCTGGTCGCCAGCCCGCTCGGTCACACTGTTCTGTTCGCCTTCATCATCGTCGTCATCATCCCAGCGCGGCGTGGGCGTCTCGCCGTTGATGCGGGTGATGCCGGCGCTCATCATCGGGAAGAATTGATTCGGCTCCACGCCATTGCTGCGGAAGAAGGTCTCGATGCCCGCCACCTGGTTGCCAGTCACATTCATCAGGAAATGGTTGGGCGTGTTCTCGGGCACCTGGGCCTGCCAGTCTTCGATCAGGTCGGTGCGCAGCAGCGTCAGTACCAGCAGACACATGATGGTGAGCGAGAACACCAGCACCTGCAGCGTGTTCTGCTTGCGACGGCGGCGCGTAGCCGACATGGCAAGCTTCCAGGCGCTGCCGGCCTTCATGCCGACAGTAGTGCTGGAGCGCAGGATCAGCCAGGACAGGCCCGACAGCACCACCACCACACCTGCCACCGAGAGCACCAGAATGGAGGTCAGAAGGACATCCTGGCTGTACCACAGAATCAGCACCAGCGAACCCGCCAGGCCGATGCCGTAAGGCAGCCGCGCGCTCAGGGTATTGTCGTCAAGGTCCTTGCGCAGCACGCGCAGCGGCGAGGTCTTGCGCAGTGACAGCAGCGGTGGCAGTGCGAAGGACAGCAAACAGATGATGGCAGTCAGCGAGCCCACCACGTAGGGCGAATAGCCCGCCGGCGGCAGCACGATGGGTATGACCGAACTGAGGGCCTGCAGAATCAGCGAATGGATGCCCCAGCCCAGGAAGGAACCGATGATGATCGCGAAGAACACCAGTACCACCTGGATGCCCATGTACAGCGACATGATCTGCCCGGACGTACAGCCCAGGGTCTTGAGAATGGCCACGTAGTCGAAATGGCGTTCGCTGTAGCGCCGCGCGGTCAGCGCGATCGCCACCCCCGCCAGCAGCACCGCGAACAGACTGCCCAGCAGCAGGAAACTCTCGGCCTTGTTCAGAGCATCGGCCACTTCGGCGCTCTCTTCCCGCACATCGCTCATGCGGAATTCGCCGGCAGCCAGGACATCCACCCACTCTTCGTAGTCCACCAGCTCTGCTTCGTCACCGGCAAACAGGTAGCGGTAATTGACGCGACTGCCCACCTGAATGACCTGAGTAGCGGGCACATCGGCCGTGTTGAGCATCAGGCGGGGGCCGGCATTGTCCATCATGCCGCCCTGCTGGCGGTCGGGTTCCTGCACGATCACGCGGGTGACACGCAGAGACGCCTCTCCCACGTACACGGTATCGCCGATGCTGGCATTGAGGGCCGGGAGCACGCGCGACTCCACCCAGACTTCGCCGGGGGGCGGTCCGCCTTCGATAGGCGCACCTGCGGTGAAGGGCTGTTCCGCCACGAGCAGCTGGCCGCGCAGCGGGTAGTCAGTGCTCACGGCCTTTGCCGACACCAGCACATTGCCCGCGTCTGAAAACACCATCGAGCCGAAGGACATGGTCATGGCTGTCCGCAGACCGCGGTTTTCCGCTTCTGCCAGCCACTCCTGGGGCGCCTCGCCCCGGCCACTGAGCACGCGGTCGGCAGCCAGCATGTTGGCGGACTCGGCCAGCAGAGCCTGCTCCAGCCGGTCGGTAAACAGCGCAATTCCCGTGACCGAGGTCACGGCCATCACCAGCGCCAGAAACAGCAAGCGCAGCTCGCCGCCCCGCCAGTCGCGCCACAGCAGGCGCAGCGACAGACGCAGCAGGGTTGCCAGCGTCAGTGGATCGCCCTGCACCCTGCGCGGCGCGGGCTGCGCCTGGGCCGGCAACGCACTTTGCAGCTCAGTGCTCATGAGCAACCTCGGGCACGGCATCGGCATTGATCTCGTCGCTTACTACTTCGCCTGCCACCAGGCGGATGGTGCGGTGGCATTTGCGCGCCAGACGCTCGTCGTGGGTCACCAGCACCAGCGTGGTGGCGTATTCCTTGTTCAGGGAAAACAGCAGCTCGATCACCCGGGCGCCGGTGGCGCTGTCCAGGTTGCCCGTGGGCTCATCGGCGAACAGGATGCGGGCCTCGGACGCGAACGCACGGGCAATCGCCACGCGCTGCTGTTCGCCGCCGGAGAGCTGATTCGGATAATGGTGGCAACGCTCGCCCAGCCCGACGCGGGTCAGCAGCAGAGTGGCCTTTTCGCGGGCGCGATTGTCGTTCTTCAGCTCGATGGGCAGCATCACGTTTTCGAGCGCAGTCAGACTGGGCAGCAGCTGGAAGGACTGGAACACGAAACCCACCAGTTGCCCGCGCAGCACGGCGCGCTGCTCTTCATCCAGCGCTGCCAGGGAATGACCATCCAGACTGACGTCACCCGAGGTCCCGGTATCCAGGCCCGCCATCAGTCCCAGCAGGGTGGATTTGCCGGAGCCCGAGGCTCCCACGATGGCCACGGTCTCGGCTTCACGTACCGTCAGGGAGATGCCCTTGAGAATGACCAGATCACCTTCACTGGTGGTGACGCGCTTGACCAGATTGTCGATTTTTATCATGTAGTCCTGCTCTGCAATGCCTGTGATCCAAGGAAAATGTGCTCGCTCTCAATACGCAGCCGGGCGGCAAACCGGTTCATTCTGCCTCATTGTGCATTGGCGGGCGAACGATTAAATTGGCGGCACCGTTCACCCCAGAGTACCCGTTGAAAGTCACACGAGAACATCATGACCCAGTTCGTCCTGCATTCCTTGCGCCAGACCTTTGCCCGCCCGCTGCTGCTCCTGGTGTTGAGCCTTTGGACATTGCAGGGCCTGCAGGCGCAGACCGACAAGCCGGTGATTCTGGTCTTTGGCGACAGCCTGAGTGCGGGCTACCGCATGGAGGAGGCACAGGGCTGGGTGGCCTTGCTGGCCGACAAGCTGGCGGCGCAGAACAGTCCATTCGAAGTGATGAATGCGAGCGTGAGTGGCGAGACCACCGTGGGCGGCCTGGCGCGCCTGCCTGCAGCTCTGGCGACGCACAAGCCTGCGGTGGTGATTCTGGAACTGGGCGGCAATGACGGCCTGCGCGGCCTGCCCGTGGCGAACATCCGCCAGAACCTGGTGGACATGGTGACGCTGAGTCAGGAGGCCGGTGCCAAAGTCATCCTGGCCGGCATGCAGATTCCACCCAATTATGGTCCCCGCTACACCGGCCCGTTCGCTGCGCAGTTCGGCGAGATTGCGGCCGAGTTCGAGCTGCCGTTGATCCCCTTTCTGATCGACGGCATCCCGCAACAGCCGGAGCTGATGCAGGATGACGACATTCATCCCCGCGCCGAGGCCCAGCCGCTGATCGTGGACATCGTCTGGCCGGTGCTCGAGCCGGTCCTGCAGTCGCTGCACCCGCAGAGCTGAATATTGGTGTGGGAGCGGGCTTGCCCGCGAACATCCCCCCATCCCGGCCGCACCCCGTCGTCTCCCCGTGCTGCGGCTGACCTGCGCCGCTCCGCGGCACCTGGCTCAAGCGGCTGGGGGAGTGCGGGGCTGGGACGATCAGCGGCATAAAAGACCCGCACCGAGTGAGCAAAGAGACCGCGGCTCTTTGCGACACGAGGGCACCCAGGATGGGTGCGGGTCAGCCGCAGAG
>CAMCRC010000053.1 GCA_945877175.1 Klebsiella pneumoniae
CAGCAACAGTGCCGTTGTCAGCCGTGTCAGCCCATCCGCCAATGCGCAGATTGCCGCTGTCAGCGAAGTGACTCATCGCGTAAAGCGCGGCGATACGCTGTGGCGCATCGCGAAGCAATACGGCACTACTGTCAACGCACTGAGTTCCGAGAACGGCCTCAATGGCGCGGCCCTGCAGATCGGGCAGGTGCTCAAAGTGAAGGCGGGCGGCAGCGCCCTGTAATAAAAGTCGCCTCAATCTGACGCGAAGTGGTAAAGAAATTGCCACTTCGCTGTCACCGCACTATCAAATTTCCCCGGTACCCTCTCCAGGTCGCTCACAAACAGCTGTCTGGAGACCGCTATGCAATTTCAGTTTCCCTCTCGAAAAGTGTTGTTCGTTGCTGTGCTGCTCGGCCTTGGAGCCTCGGCTGAAACCTATGCGCAGGGCACCAGTTCCGGCATTCGCGGCCGCGTGACTGACGCGTCAGGCGACCCTCTGGCCAATGCCAGCGTGCTGGTCGTGGATACCCGCACTGGCGCCTCGCGCACTCTGCAGACCAATGCCTCTGGCGCCTTTTACGCCACCAACCTTCCTGTAGGCGGGCCTTACCGGGTCACTGTCGACAACAGCCGCACCGTGACAGTGGAATCCATCGCGCTGGGCGATGTGTACAACCTGACCGTGGCGGTCGATGAGAACAATCGTGTCGAAGAAATCGTGGTGCTGGGCGACAGCGGCGCGATGGTGGACATCGCGTCAGGCCCTGCGGCGACGTTCTCGACGTTCGACATGGCGACGTCGGTGTCCTTCGACCGCGACATCAAGGATGTTTTCGTCTACGACCCGCGCATGAATCTGGACACCAACAATGCGGTGAACTGCGTTGGCAAGCACCCGCGCTTCAACAGCATCAGCCTGGATGGCGTAGGGCAGAATGACCGTTTCGGCCTGAATGACAATGGCTACTCCACGGCAACCGGCATGCCGTTCCCTTACGAGGGCGTGGCACAGGTGGCTGTCGAACTGGCCCCTTTCGATGTGACCTACGGCGGCTTCACGGCCTGCAACATCAATGCGGTGACCAAGTCGGGCTCGAACACGTGGACGGGCACAGCCTTCTACGAATACACCAGTGACGAGTATCGCGGCGACTCCATCAAGATCGACGGTGCTGACATGGCGCTGAAGTCCAAGCCCTATGACGAGACCAAGCGCGGTTTCAGCGTTGGCGGCCCGCTGTTGGAAGACAAGCTGTTCATCTACGGCGCCTACGAAGAAACGGAAGAGCCGGAGTTCATCGCGCAGGGCTACGCAGGCTCCGGCAATGGCACCGAGCGGCCATGGCTGAGCAGCGCAAATTACAACCGCATCGCTGAGATCTCGAAGCGTCTCTACAACTACGACCCGGGCGGGCAGCCAGGCGATGGTCTGCAGACCGACGAGAAATACATGCTGCGTCTGGACTGGAACATCAGTCAGGATCACGATCTGGCGGTCATTTACAACTCTTACGAGGGGCTGGAAGATCGCGCGTCTGATTCCAGCAGCAACCAGTACACCTTCGCCAACCACTTCTATCAGAAGGGCGCCATCGCCGAGACTACGACAGTGAAGCTGACGTCCCAGTGGAGTAATGCGCTGTCCACGGAAGTCTTCGTCAGCCGCAACACCATGGACGACTCGCAGGTGACCGTTGGCCCGAAAGACTTTGCCGAAGTGCGCATCGCCATGGGCAGCAACACCGTGTTCCTGGGCGCCGATGATTCCCGTCAGGCCAACAACCTGAACACCGAGTCAGACTTCATCAAGTTCTCAGGTGAATACCTGCTGGGTGATCACGTGCTGACTGCAGGTTACGAGCGCGAAACGCTGCAGATCTTCAATCAGTTCGTGCAGCATGCCCGTGGCGGCGAGTACTTCTTTGCCGATCTTTCTGCCAGCAACCCGGCGCGCTGTGCTGCGCTGACGGCGGCGGGTCGCCTGACTGATCCGCAGTGCGAGCTGACAGGGATCGACAATTTCGAACTGGGCATTCCGGATGACATCTTCTATGGCAGTGGCGGTGGTACCAATGACCCGGCCGATGCGGCCGCATCGTTCGAGAATCTGCAGCACTCCGTGTACATTCAGGATGAGTTCCAGTTCCCCGATCTGGCGCTGAGCATCGTGGCGGGCGTGCGTTATGACTGGTTCACCAGCGACGATCAGCCAAAATTCAACCAGGCCTTCACCACCTTGAACGGTGGCCTGCGCAATGACACCGGCCTTGATGGACTTGGCCTGGTACTGCCGCGCCTCGGCTTCACCTGGGACGCCCTGGACGATGTGACCGTTCGTGGTGGTGTGGGCCTGTACTCAGGCGGCAACCCGAATGTCTGGCTCTCCAATGCCTGGAGCAACGACGGTCTTTCCAACGTGCAGCTGCGTGACGCCAACAATGCCAATGCGTCACTCTTCGGCTCTTACGTGCTGAGCGGCGCCAAGCGGCCAGGCTATGACGTGCCCCAGGCCATGCGCAACACCGTGGCAGCTACGACGGCCAGCAATGCCGGCAACAGCTTCCTGGTGCTGATCGACCCGGACTACGAGCTGCCCTCGGAGTGGAAGCTGGCCCTGGGCGCCACCTGGAATCTGCCCACCGGCATGGTGCTCGACGCCGACTATCTGTATTCCCAGCAGATCGATCCGGCTTTCTACGTGGATGTGGCGCAGGACATCACGCGCTTCACCCGCGCCGGTCAGCCCATCTACACCAACGTGCGTGGCCAGAGCAATCTCATGCTCACCAATTCTGATGAGACTCCGCTGAGTCATTCCTTGTCAGTAGTCGCTCGTCAGGACTATGACTGGGGGTTGGATTGGCTGTTCGGCTATGCGTTCACTGATGCGGAGGACGTCAGCCCCATGACGGCGGCGGTGGCCGGCTCCAATTTCAGCAACCTGGCGCTGTTCAATCTCAATGACCCTGCTACGGGCACGTCCAACTACGAGTCGCCCCACCGCTTCACGGCGCGTGTCAGCTACGGCCACGAGTTTTTTGCCGGCTATGAAACCCGCGTCACGGCGCAGTGGTTCCGACAGAAGGGCCAGCCGCAGAGCTTCGTCATGAGCAGCCGCGGACTCGAAGGCAGCAACTCGAGCAACCGACGTCACCTGCTATACGTGCCGGGCCCGAACGACACCAACGTGATTGCCGGCCCGAACTTCGATGTGGCAGCCTTCTCTGCGTTCGTCGCGTCCAAGGGCCTGAGCCAGGGCTTCGCGGAGCGCAACGATCAGTACTCCAAGTGGAGCTCGCGCATGGACTTGCGAATCGACCAGGAGCTGCCGCTGTTCTTCGCCGACAGCAAGGCACGCATGTATCTGAAGGTCTACAACGTGTTGAACCTGCTGCACGACGAGTGGGGCATCCAGCACGATGCAGAGTTCTTCTCGCCCGACGTAGTGACTTCGTCTGTGAACGCTCAGGGACAGTATGTATACGAGCGCTTTACGCCCAAGAGCGTGAGCGACCTGCGCGAGACGGATTCCCTGTGGCAGGTGCGCCTGGGGGTTCAGTTTGAATTCTGATCGGGCGTTCTTGAAACACGCCTTGACAGGCTTTCTGTGTGCACTGCTTGTGGTGCTGCCTTCGGGCAGCGCCCGGGCACAAGAGGCAGAACCTTCGCTGCTGCTGATCGGCATTGATGGTCTGCGCTGGGACATCATCGACCGCCATCCGGCCCCGGTGTTGCAGGCGCTGGCCGCACAGGGAGTGCGCGCCCGGGGGCTGGTGCCTGTGATGCCGTCGAAGACCTTTCCCAACTTCTACGCCATCGCAACGGGTCTGTACCCCGAACACAATGGCGTACTCGACAATGCCAGCTATGACGAAGCGCTGGACATGACGTTCCGCATGAACCTGCAGGACGACGGGCGCTGGTTCGAGGGGGAGCCGCTGTGGATCACCGCCGAGAATCAGGGTGTGACTACGGCCACCATGTTCTGGGTGGGCTCGGGGGTGGACTTCGACGGTGTGCGCCCGCGCTATTGGCATCCATTTGATGGCAGCGTGAGCAATACGGATCGCGTGGCACAGGTACTGGAATGGTTCCGCTTGCCGGAACAAGAGCGGCCACGCTTCGTCAGCGTGTATTTCGAGGCGATCGACACGGCAAGCCACGACGCCGGGGTAAACAGTGCCGAAGAGCGCGCTGCAGTGGCGGAAGTAGATGCCCAGATCGGTATTCTTCTGGAAGGTCTTCGCGCTGATGGCATTCTCGATGAACTCAACATCATGGTGGTGGGCGATCACGGCATGACCGATCTGTCTGCCGAGCGCATCGTGTATCTGGATGACTATGTCGATCTCGCCACTCTTGAGACTCTGTACAGCCCGCAATTGAGCGGCGACCGACAGGGCAATGCCGTGTTCGCCGCATATCATGGCGAAGAAGACGAGATCGATGCCCTCTATGAGGCTTTGGCACTGGCGCACCCGGCGCTGTCGGTCTACCGGCGCGAGCAGTTCCCGGAGTGGTTCCATCAGGACCATCCCCAGCGGGCGCCGGATCTGATCCTCATGCCTGAACTGGGCTGGATGGTCTCCAAACGGGGCGTCCCCTACACGGGCCCGCGTGCCAATCATGGCTTTGATCCCCATGAACGTGACATGCACTCCACCTTCATTGCCGATGGTCCGGCGTTCGTGTCCGGCGCAGTGGTCGAGCCCTTCGAGATCGTGCAGCTCTACAACATCATGGCTCGCACTCTGGGCATCGCGCCTGCCGCCAACGACGGCGATATCGAGACAGTGCAGCACCTGCTCGCAAAGTAAGATCCGGAATCAGCTCTTTACCGCTTTGCATTCGCGCCGGGAACGTGAAGAATGCAGCTCTGGCTATGAGTGCAGAGTGAGTGGAGAGCAATCGTGGAAAGCGAAGAACGATGGATGCAGCAGGCGCTGGCGCTTGCTCAGGAAGCCGCTGCGCACGGCGAAGTCCCGGTCGGCGCCGTGCTGGTATCCGCTGCCGGTGAGCTGCTCGGTTCCGGTTTCAATCATCCCATTGCGTCCCATGACCCCACCGCCCATGCCGAGATCGTCGCTCTGCGCATGGCAGCCCGCAATCAGCAGAACTATCGTCTACCTGACAGCACGCTCTACGTCACCATCGAGCCCTGCACCATGTGCGTGGGTGCCATGATCCATGCCCGTGTCACCAGAGTGGTGTTCGGAGCCCCCGAGCCGCGCTTCGGGGCGCTGGTCAGTCAGCGACGTTTGCTGGACACGGGCGAGTTCAATCATCTTTTGCAGTATCAGGGTGGCGTGCTAGCAGAAGAGTGCGGCGCATTGATGCGCGAATTCTTCAAGGCGCGCCGCGACAGGAAACCCGCAATGCCTGAGGCTTGAGTTTGCCGGGCATACACAGTACCGTTGGGCAGCACTTCACGCGGAAAAGGCTGAAAACAAGACCTATGACAACACCTTGCCAACCCTCATATTCGCTGCGTTCGCGCCGCCTGCTTCTGCTGCCCCTGCTGCTGACCCTGGTGGCCTGTTCCGCTGTCCAGATTCCCTACAAGGCCTATGTTGGCGCCGAGCGCCCGGCCACCGCCCTTGCCCTGGTGCGGGGTGATTTCTTCTACCGCAAGGATTTTCTGAACAGCTACGTGGACGCCGTGCGCTTCCAGCGCGTGGATGATCAGGTCATCGAGAACAGCCGCGCCTGGGGCGAAGTCCAGATGATGCCTGGCGCGCGCGAGCTGGAAGTCTATTACTCCTGGGACATGGGCGCGCGCATCGGCCTGGCGCCGGCGATGGTCAGCTATGCGTCCTCCCGCGAGGCCATCAGCCGCACGCTGCGCTTCAATGTCGAGGCTGGCAGGCAGTATGCTGTCAAGGCCCAGCCTGTTTTCAACGGCAATCCAGGCGACATCGGATCACTCGTACACGTGGATTTCTGGGTGGAAGATGACAGTGGCCGTGTCGTTCTCAGTCGCGAGGAAGGGCGTTACAAGCCCGCACAGTGAGGCGCCTGCAGGCAAATTTGTCTGACTTTTTGAGCGCCGTTCGCGTATCATTGCCGGCCTGTTGAACCCGCTCTCAATCCTATTCAAGGCCCTTGCCCACGATGCTGTTTCTGCCCGGTGTGTCGGCACTTTCCGCTTTTCGGAATGCCAAACTGCTTGCCTCCATTCAGACTCGACTCCCTGCCGTCCGTGCCCTGAATGCCTGCTTCGTTCACTATGCCGACAGCCCAGCACTCAGTGCGCCGCAACAGCAGGTGCTGAATGCATTGCTCGACTACGGCACCGCAGCCCAGGCACAGGTGCAGACACTGGCGCCCGATGCGCTGCTTCGCGTTGTAGTGCCGCGCCCCGGCACCATCTCACCGTGGTCCAGCAAGGCCACTGACATCGTGCAGAATTGCGGCCTGACCACGTTGCGCCGGATCGAGCGCGGCATTGCCTTCCAGGTGGAAGTCAGCGCGCCGCTTGGCGAATCCGACCTGCTGGTGCTGGACGGCTTCCTGCATGACCGCATGACCCAGGCCGTGCTGCCAGACCACGCGTCCGCGTCGGTCCTGTTTGAGCGTGCCGACCCCCGGCCGTTGCAGACTGTGGACATCCTGGGACGTGGCATTGAAGCCCTGGTGCAAGCCAACAAGACGATGGGGCTGGCGCTGGCGGCCGACGAGATCGACTACCTCTATGAGAGTTTCAACCACCTGAACCGCAACCCGAACGACATCGAACTGATGATGTTCGCGCAGGCCAATTCCGAACACTGCCGTCACAAGATATTCAACGCCAGCTGGACCGTGGATGGCGTGGAACAGACGCATTCCCTGTTCGGCATGATCCGCAACACCCATGCGGTGTCGCCGGACAATGTGTTGTCCGCCTACAAGGACAATGCCGCGGTGATGACTGGCAGTGTAGCAGGGCGATTCTTTCCCGATCCGGCCAGCAAGCAGTACGGCTATCACGAAGAGCCGATCCACATCCTGATGAAAGTGGAAACCCACAATCACCCGACGGCAATTGCGCCACATCCCGGTGCTGCCACGGGCAGTGGCGGCGAGATCCGCGACGAAGGCGCTACGGGCCGGGGCTCCAAGCCCAAGGCCGGCCTGGCCGGGTTCAGTGTTTCCAACCTGCGCATCCCCTCGCTGCCCCAGCCCTGGGAGGAAGAAGACTTCGGGCGTCCGGCTCACATCGCTTCGGCGCTGGACATCATGATTGAAGGCCCCATTGGCGCGGCCGCGTTCAACAACGAGTTCGGCCGTCCCAATCTGTGCGGCTACTTCCGCACCTTCGAAGAGACTGTGGACACCGGCAACGGCCCGGAAGTGCGTGGCTATCACAAGCCCATCATGATCGCTGGCGGCATCGGCAACATCCGCGAGCCCCATGTGGAGAAGGGCGAGATACCCGTCGGCGCCAGGCTGATCGTGCTCGGCGGCCCGGCCATGCTGATTGGTCTGGGCGGTGGAGCGGCCTCGTCCATGAGCGCGGGCAGCAGCAATGCCGACCTGGACTTCGCCTCGGTGCAGCGCGACAATCCCGAGATGGAACGTCGCTGCCAGGAGGTCATCGACCAGTGCTGGCAGCTGGGAGAGCGCAATCCCATTCTGTTCATCCACGATGTCGGTGCCGGCGGCCTGTCCAATGCACTTCCGGAGCTGGTCAAGGATGGCGGTCGCGGCGGACGCTTCTCGCTGCGTGACATCCTCAATGCCGAGCCGCAGATGTCGCCGCTGGAGATCTGGTGCAACGAAGCGCAGGAGCGTTACGTGCTGGCGGTGAGCCCGCAGGACCTGGCACTGTTCAAGGCGCTGTGCGCCCGCGAGCGCTGCCCGTTCGCTGTCGTGGGTGAAACCACGAAGGAAGACGCCATCCAGCTGTTCGATACGCATTTCAACAACATGCCCATCGACCTGCCCATGTCGGTATTGTTCGGCAAACCGCCCCGCATGCACCGCGATGTGCGTTCGCAGCAGGGTCGCCCGATAGACCTGGACACCGGCGAGATCGCACTGGACGAGGCCATCACCCGCGTGTTGAGCCTGCCCACGGTGGCCAGCAAGAACTTCCTGATCACCATTGGCGACCGTTCCATTACCGGCCTGGTCAGCCGTGACCAGATGGTCGGCCCCTGGCAGGTGCCGGTAGCCGATGCCGCTGTTACCGCCGCCGCCTTCGACACCCATCGTGGAGAAGCCATGGCCATGGGCGAGCGTACGCCCGTCGCGCTGCTGAATGCACCGGCCTCGGCCCGCATGGCCATCGCCGAGGCCGTCACCAACATTGCCAGCGCGGCGATTGCCGACATCAGCGACATCAAGCTGTCCGCCAACTGGATGGTGGCCGCGGGCCACCCCGGCGAAGACGCGAAACTGTATGCCGCCGTGAAAGCTGTAGGCATGGAATTCTGTCCTGCCCTGGGCATATGCGTGCCAGTGGGCAAGGATTCCATGTCCATGCGCACCGTCTGGCAGGATGGCGACAAGCGCCGCAGCAATATCGCGCCGCTGTCCCTCATCATCTCGGCCTTCGCACCGGTGCAGGACATCCGCCGCACCGTCACCCCCCAGCTGTGCACCGATGCGGGCGACACCGACCTGCTGCTGATTGATCTCGGACGCGGCAGAAACCGCATGGGCGGCTCTGCGCTGGCACAGGTGTACAGAGAGCTCGGCGCTGTGGCGCCCGACCTGGACAACGCCGCCGACCTGAAGAACTTCTTCGCACTGATCCAGCAGCTGAACAGCGCCGGCCTGCTGCTGGCGTATCACGACCGTTCCGATGGCGGACTACTCGTCACAGTGACCGAGATGGCGTTTGCCGGTCATTGCGGTGTGAACGTGCAGATGGAGGAATTGCTGAGCAGTGATCAGGACGCCGTGCGCGTGTTGTTCAGCGAAGAGGCCGGAGCTGTAATCCAGATTCGCCATGTGCAGCAGACAGCGGTACTGCAGATGATCGAACAGCATGGCCTGTCGGACTGCACCCGCATGGTGGGAACTCTCAACAGCCGGGACGAGCTGCGTATTCTGCACGGCGGCAAGTTGCTCTTCGAAGCCAGCCGCGTGTCGCTTCAGCGCCTCTGGGCCCAGACCAGCTACGAGATTCAGGCCATGCGCGACAACCCGGCCTGTGCCCGCGAAGAATTCGACACGCTGCTGGATGCCGGCGACCCCGGCCTGCACGCCCGCCTGAGTTTCGATGTCAATGCCGACATCACGGCGCCCTATGTGAACCTGGGCGTGCGCCCGAAGGTGGCCGTGCTGCGCGAACAGGGCGTGAACGGCCAGGTGGAGATGGCGGCGGCTTTCGATCGTGCCCGTTTCGACGCCGTCGATGTGCACATGACGGATGTGCTCAGCGGACGCATCAAGCTGGACCAGTTCAATGCGCTGGTGGCCTGTGGCGGATTCTCCTATGGCGACGTGCTCGGGGCAGGTGGCGGCTGGGCCAAGTCCATACTGCACAACGAGCGGCTGCGTGCGGAGTTCCTGCGCTTCTTCGAGCGCGAGACCACCCTGACGCTTGGCGTATGCAACGGCTGTCAGATGGTGTCCTTGCTGAAGGATCTGATACCGGGGGCGTCGGCCTGGCCGCGCTTCGTGCGCAATCGTTCGGAACAGTTCGAGGCGCGGACCACCCTCGTGCAGGCGGCAGACTCCAATTCCGTGTTCTTCGCCGGCATGACCGGCTCGGTATTCCCGATTGCCGTGGCCCACGGCGAGGGCCAGGCGGAGTTCCGCAGTGCCGCCGATCTGCAGACTCTGCAGGCCGCCGGTGGCCTCGCCCTGCGCTATGTCGACAATCGCGGGCAAAGTACTGAGCACTACCCGCAGAACCCGAACGGCTCGCCGCTGGGTATCGCCGGACTGTGCAGTGCCGATGGCCGCGCCACCATCATGATGCCGCACCCCGAACGCGTGTTCCGCGCGGTGCAGAACTCCTGGCGTCCCCAGGACTGGCAGGAAGACGCGCCCACCCTGCGGCTGTTCCGCAACGCCAGAGTCTGGCTGGACTGAGACCATGTTCAAACTGGTGTTCTTCGTACCCGCAAGCCACGTCGAGAGCGTCAAGAGCGCAGTCTTCGCGGCGGGCGCGGGGCGCATCGGGGACTATGAACACTGCGCGTGGCAGGTGCTGGGCGAAGGGCAGTTCCGGCCGCTGGCGGGCAGCAAGCCCTTCATTGGCAGCCAGGACGTGCTGGAGAAAGTGTCGGAGTACCGTGTCGAGCTGGTATGTGCCGACGCCTGCATCGCAGACGCCGTCGCCGCCCTGAAGGCCGCCCATCCCTATGAAGAGCCGGCCTTTGATGTGACCCGGCTGGTGGATGTCTGACGGCTGTCTTCCAGAAATACGGCCGGTGATACGCTGAATCGATTTGCCAGAGCGCGAATCTGCCGCACGTTCAGAGTCCGTTTTCCTGCAAGTATTTCTGACACTACGCCTTGGCTGCCAATCTCCGGCAGATCGGCCTGTGCAAGCTTGTGCTGTTGCAGCAGGAATCGCAGCACGCCAGCAGGTGTTGATGCGGACTGCAACAGCTGGGATTCCTCGTAGTCATCGATCATGTCCCCCAGCATTTCCACCAGACTGGCGAGAGGGTGGTTCTCGTCGGACGCGCCAGCATCCAGAAGCGAGTTGAGCGCAGTCACTGCCAGGACATGCTCATCGCCATTGCGCACAGGGCGCAGCGGCACCTGTGTGCAAAGTGCCGAGTAGTGGTGGATGAGCTCTTCAATCACCAACATGTTCATGGCCTCCAGTGATCATACTGTTCGTGGGTCAGAATATCGCGGATGTACAGCTTCTGCCGGTTGAAGTGGATCGCAGCAACTATTCGGTGCCAGGCTTGCAGGGGACCTGCGGCTTCCGGATGAATTTGCCCGAACTCTTTCAGGAATTTCTTGCTGATGATGTGCACCTTTCAATCCTTGGCAGGCGGAGAATATCTCAGTTCGAGATTATTTTCAAAATTGCATCGGGATTTTCACGCCGATCCCTGGCCTCCTGGTTGCTTCTCAGGTCGCAACGCTCAGAAAGCTCGCTTCAAGCTTAGTCGCCCATCGGCTATTCCGCCGGTCAGGTGACAGTCAGCGTGAGACTGCACTGCCTGCTCACGTCTCATCCACCAGAAACACCGATGCCTCTCCCACGCCCACATTGACTTCGATGTCGAAGTCCCCCTCGCCGAAGCCGTCCACGTTCTCGGAAACAAACGCGCGCTGGCTGTCGCTGCTATTCGCGCCATGCAGAGTGGCGCTGCCCACCCCTGCGGCCGCTTCGATGTGCCCGGTGTCGATACGCGCGGCAGTCACAGAGGCCTGTCCGACGCCGACATTGACGTCGAGCTCGGTGGCGCCCACCCGCGCAATCAGCTGGCCCACCGCCAGATTGAGGCTGGTCGTGGCCACCGCCGGCATCTCAATGGTCCAGTGCACTTCCAGATCGTCGAAGTCGTCCTCCGTCAGTTCAATTTTCAGCTCGCCATTGTCCAGGTGCTGTGCCAGCTCGATGTCGGTGACATCGCGTTTGCGCTGCAGCAGGCCGGTGCGGTTGCCTTCTATCGCCACTTCGATGCGCAGGGTAGTCCCGGCCACGGGGACGATGTCGATGGTGCCTACGCCGCCGTCGATGACGAGGGCGTCGACATTGCCCAGATCCACATCCAGCGTGCGGGTGACTTCATTGTTGGCCGCCCACGCGACGCTGCCCGCGAGAGCGCCGAAAAAGACGGTGCAGAGAATGATCAGGACGGGCAGGGGACGGTTCATGGCAGGCCTCCGGGCTTGTTGGTTTCAGTGGGTTTTGCAACCCGCATGCCAAGAGTTTAAAGCCTTTTAAAACAACAGGTTGAAGGGTTGTGGCGGAGTTTTTGTCGCCGCGCTTCAGCGAAAATCGCCACCTGTCGGGGGTTCTGACCATGCATTCAACGATTGCATCATGCATCGAATATCAGAGCATTTTTCTTGAGGTTATGCCGGGCTCTTCAGCGTGAAGGAATTGCTGACCAGAAACGCCTGCAGCTGGCGCTCTGTCGAGTATTGCATGTCGAACATGCGTACGTGGAATCGCGCGCTGCGCCGGTCGGCGAAATATTGCTCCAGAGTGACCTTCACAACTGAAAAGGCCAATGCGTCCCAGGGAATTTCGTCCTCGGCGAACAGCGCCACTTCCAGACTTTCTGTGCCGGCGTGGAAGTCCGGGGTACGCAGCGTCGTGAGAAAGAAGAAGTAGACCTGGTTGATGTAGGGCAGGTTGAACAAGGTGTAAAGCTCGCAGTCTTCCGCACGTATCCTCGCGCCGGCTTCCTCCAGCGTCTCGCGCACCGCGCCCTGCAAGGTGGTTTCACCGTTCTCCATGAAGCCGGCGGGCAGCGTCCAGAGTCCGTAGCGCGGCTCGATGGCGCGGCGGCACAGCAACACCTTGTCCCCGAAGACGGGCAGGGTGCCGACAATGTTCTTCGGGTTCTCGTAGAACACCACGTCGCAGTCAATGCAACAGTAGCGGGGTTTGTCGTCGCCGGGAGGAATGCGGTGGGTGATCGGTCCGGCGCAGAGCTGGCAGTACTTCATGAGCGTGGTGGCTTCCGGGCAGTAGGGAGTAACAAGTGACGTGAGTATAGCCCGGGCAGCTGCTGCCCGGTATTTCGATTCCATGCATAAGCTTTGCTGTTTTTCTTGGTTCTGACGGTGACGGCCGGATGCTACCGTAGCGCCAGTTTTCACATTGCCTGCGCCAAGGAGCACTGGATCATGCGTTTCAAACGACTACTTGTTACTTCCCTTCTGACTGTGGCTGCGCTGCAGTCCAGTCCGCTTCTGGCGCAGGAGAAGACGCTTCTCAATGTCTCCTATGATCCGACACGGGAGCTTTATCAGGAGTTCAACCCGGAATTCGCCCGTTTCTGGCAAGAGAAGACCGGCGAGACCGTCACCATCAATCAGTCCCACGGCGGCTCCGGTTCGCAGGGCCGTGCGGTCATCGATGGCCTGGATGCGGATGTCGTGACACTGGGCCTGACCTATGACATCGACGCCATTGCCGAGCTCTCGGGCAAGGTGCCGGCGGACTGGCAGAAATGTTACGCGCATTGCGGTACGGCGCGGACACTTCATGCGCCGTTACGCCTATCACTTCATCGAGCTGTGTTCGCCGGAACTGACAGAAGCGTTTGTCACCAGTGACGTGCTGTCGGGCACGCTTGACTAGCAGGCCTTGCCGGTCGGCGCTGGCTTGTTGAGTGCCAGACCCGGAATGGTATGTCCGGGTGCCCCACAGTGCGTTGCCTGCAGAGTGGGTGTACTGTCCAATGCATTCAGTGCAATGGATGGCGCTTCCAGTTTGAGATGGGCGAACAGCGCCCGGCCATTGTCAGACAAGGGTCGCAGTGCCTGACCATCGTCCTTGACCGCGTGCATGACCTTCATCCGCACAGAGCTGCGCACATTGCCGCCAATCACCATGATCTTCTGCGCCTCAACATCCACTTTCACCACGATGTCGCAATGGGTGCGGGCGCCGGCTCCCAGCTGGGCGCGTCGCTCTGCCAGCGTGCGATAGTTCGGACGACTGCCCCGGCACAGCATGTCGCCTGGCTCGATCGCCGCTTCGCCAGGGTCGTGGGCGGTGTACACGGCCTCGGCATCACGCCCGTCGGCGGCCCGGATGGCCTGATCGATATAGGTGTGGTGGGCGATGGCACGGCGGAACTGATCGTTGCTGCCAAGACCGCTTTCGCACATCACCCAGGAAATGAACGCCGCGGACCAGGCATCGCGCCAGCGGGCGCCGCTGCCTTCGGTGTTCCAGTTGGCATTCTGACGCTGCAGGATCCAGTCGCTGTCCGGCGTTGCCGCCCAGTAACCGGCGATGGTGCTTGCAAGGCGGGCGCTCTCGTTGGCGCTCAGGCGGGCGAACGCCCCGCGAGGCATGGGCTGGGTGGTTGGTTCCACGCGCGCCTGATCGTCGACGCCGAAGCCGAAATAGGCCCACTCCTGCACGGCAGTATCGACGATGCGGCGACGGACATCACTCACAGGCGCTGAGCGGCAGCTGCGGTCGGTAATGCGCATGCTGCCTGGCGTGCCGGCGACGCGCTCTACCGGCGAGCGGACATCAAGCACATCCAAGGGCAGGCGTTGCAGAGACTCAGAAGGCTGGGCGTGCAGCGCGGCACTCGCGAGGCACAAGAGACTGACGTGCAGAAAGGGTTTGAATACGGGCATCGCGTCGAAGGTCCGGGGGGTTGCTGAATGGCAGACACTGGGCGGGAGTGTAGCCGCTTGCCCGGGAGACGGGAAGAGTCCTGCGCCCCCACTGGCGGGGGATGCCGGGAAGCGCAGGAAAGCGGGGCTCAGATGCGGTTGATCTCGCAGTGCAGCCGGAATTTCTTCGACGTGATGAATGCTTCCACATGACGCAGGCGGGCCTCAATGGCACGGAAGGCGACACCGCATTCCTTGACGGACATGGCGATATGTTCATCCTCGGCACGCTCCTGCGCTGACGCACTATTCTCAGCCGAATCCGGGTTCAACGTAGTCTGTGGGGGGCGTGCCTTCGAACCGCCTTTGCGGGACTCCTTGCGCAAGCCATTGAATCCGCTGTGCCCCTCAGGTTGTTTCTCCAGGGCGATCCACATCACGCCATAGACGAAGAAGGTGAAAGGCCCGAGCACAAAGAAGGAAAGGATCGCCAGGATACGCACTGTTCGAGTCCGCAATTCCAGGTAGTCGGCGATGCCTGCGCACACGCCCGCCACCTTCTTGTCGCGGCTGCGGTAGATCGGCTTGCGATAGTTCAGTGAACGGAAGTGCTCGGCGGTGCGTGTCGCAGAGACATAGGTGCGTACCTTGCCGTCAGAGTCGGGCTTGAGCCACCAATAGGTGATGAAATACGCCAGCGTCAGCGTCGGCCATGCCAGGCAGGCCATGACCACGATCACGCGGATCAGGAAGACCGGCACTTCCAGATAATCCGCCAGCCCCGCGCAGACTCCGAGAAAGCGCTTGCGCTCCTCGTTCAACGCGAAAGGCTTAGTGCGGTTGTTCATTCTGCTCCCTCCAGGTGGGCACTTCCGCATCCAGAATTGCTTCCAGAGTATCAATCCGGGCGCTCAGCGACTGTGCAATGGCCGAGAGCTCGCGAATGTCATACTCGGTGTCGGTAGACAATCTGACCTTCTTTTCCTTGCGCTGATACAGGATGAACATCCACAGCGTGATGAAGCCGCCGATGATGGAAATCAACACTATCGAGAATTCGAAAAAATTCATTGCCCGGGCCCTTTGGCGCTTGGATTACTTGTTGAGTTTGCTTTTGATGGCCTGCAGTTCCAGGTCAATCTTCTCCTTCCGGGCCAGTTCCTCGAATTCGCTGTGCAGGCCATTGCTTTCGCGGGTCAGGCTTTCCACCTGGCCTTCCATCAGATCTATCTTCTTCTCGTAATATTCGAACTTGTTCATCGCATTGTCGATGTTGAAGTTGTGCAGCTGACGGTTCACGTCCACCCGGGACTGGGTGGCGGTGGTGCGCATCACGATGGTCTTCTGGCGCGCGCGGGCATCATTGAGTTTGGACTGCAGCTGGTCGATCTCGTGGCTCAGCTTGTCCAGAGTTTCGTCCAGTTTCAGCATCTCGCTGTCCAGCAGCTCCACGGTGGTGATGACACTGGCCTTCTCCACCAGTGCCGCCTTGGCCAGGTCCTCGCGGTCCTTGCTCATGGCCAGTTCAGCCTTGCTCTGCCACTCCTCGGCCTGCCGACGCAGCTGCTCGGCACGGCGGTGCAAGGTCTTCTTCTCGGCGATGACCTTGGCGGTGCCACTGCGCACTTCCACCAGGGTCTCCTCCATTTCCTGAATGACCATGCGGATCATTTTCTCGGGGTTCTCTGCCTTGTCCAGCAGGGAACTGATGTTGGAATTGATGATATCGGACAGGCGCGAAAAGATGCTCATGGTTCGTGTTTCCTCTGGTGACTGGTTATGCGAATGTGAGCGATAAAGCAGGTTCTGTGCCAGTCACGAGTTATCTTTTATCTTATTGAAAAATAATAGAATTATTTATGGCTGGCGGTGATTTTCGCGCACGGCGTGGTGAAAATCCTCAACTGGTGGTATTTTCGGCGAAACCAATTTTGCAGGATGCCGCCATGCCCTCTGACAGTTCAGCGCCCCGGATGATCGGAGAGTCCTCCAGTTTTCTCGAAATGCAGGAACATGTTTCGCGGGTGGCTCCCCTGCGCAAGCCTGTGCTGATTGTGGGCGAACGCGGCACCGGCAAGGAGTTGATTGCCGCACGCCTGCACTTTCTCTCACGCCGCTGGCAGCAGAACTTTCTCAAAATCAATTGTGCCGCTGTCAGTGACACGCTGCTGGAGTCGCAACTGTTTGGTCATGAGGCAGGTTCCTTCACCGGCGCGACGTCACAGAAGAAGGGCTACTTCGAGCGCGCCGACGGCGGTACGCTGTTTCTGGATGAGCTGGCCAATACCGCCATGGCAGTGCAGGAAAAGATTCTGCGCATCATTGAATACGGCGAGCTGGAGAGACTCGGCGGCAGTCAGACGTTGAAGGTGGATGTGCGCATCGTGGCGGCCACCAATGAGGACCTGCCCAGTCTGGCACGACGTGGCAGGTTCCGGGAGGATCTGCTGGATCGGCTGGCCTTTGATGTCATTACGCTGCCGCCCCTGCGGGCGCGCGCAGAAGACATCCTGGTGTTGGCGCAGCACTTTGCCGTGGGCATGGTGAAGGAGTTGGGCGGCGACTACTTTCATGGCTTTACCAGCAACATGGAGCGCATGCTGCTCACCCATACCTGGCCAGGCAATGTGCGCGAGCTGAAAAACGTGGTGGAACGCGCGGTTTATCAGAGTCCAGACAAGCCGATCGGCCATCTGGTGTTCAATCCTTTTGAGTCTCCCTATCGGCTGACGCACACGGCGTTTACCGAAGATCTGCCCGTCATGGGTACGCCAGGCGCGACCAGTGCGGCGCAGAACACGGTAGCTCCCGAGCTGGCAGAGCTGGAGACATTCGACTTCGTGAACCATGTGCAGCAGTATGAGATCGAGCTGCTGAAGCAGGCCATGAAGCGTGCGCAGTTCAATCAGCGCAAGGCCGCCGACTTTCTGCAGATGAGCTATCACCAGCTGCGTGGGTATTTGCGCAAGTATGACTTGCTGGGCTGAGGTGAGTGTCATGGAGGAGTGGCTCGAGAACCCGTGTTCTGAAAAAGGGCGACTTGCTTTCAATGGCGCCTCGGCCGCTCTCGGTGCATCAGCATGTTGATGCCTGCCGCCGATGAGATTCAACTGTGGTATGTGCGCAATCTGGGTGCCGATGCCGACGCGCATCTGGCACTGTTGTCGGCGGACGAAAAGCAGCGGCTGGCCCGGCTACAGGTGGCTTCGATGCGACAGCAATTCGTGGTCACCCGGGCGTCGGTACGAACCATTCTCAGTGGCTGTTTTCCGGAGATTGCAGCGACGGACTGGGTATTTGATCGTAATCCGTGGGGGCGTCCGGTGATTGCCAATCCGGAGGCAAAGGGGCGAGTGTCTTTCAATATTTCCCATACTGACGGGCTGATCGTGATTGCGCTCAGTGGCAGTGGTGAAGTGGGTGTGGATGTGGAGCGAGCTTCACGCGAGACTCGGGCGCTTGCGCTGGCCGATCGCTACTTTTCAGCCTCGGAAGCAGCGGTGTTGCGAGCAAAGTCTGCAAAAGAGCAGCAACAGCACTTTCTCGATCTCTGGACGCTCAAGGAAGCCTACATCAAAGCCTGCGGGAAAGGACTGGCGATTCCACTTCGAAGTATCAGC
>CAMCRC010000054.1 GCA_945877175.1 Klebsiella pneumoniae
CACCGACGACGCGCTTGATGGCCGCTTGAATGCGGTAATAGGTCATGCAGCGGCACAGTACGCCTTCCATGCCGGCTCGAATCTCGGCATCGGTGGGGCGGGGGTTGTTATCCAGCAAGGCTTTGGCAGTAAGGAGCTGGCCGTTCTGACAGTAGCCGCACTGCGGCACCTGTTCGTCGATCCAGGCCTGTTGCAGTGGATGCAGGGCGCCGTTCTGCGCCAGTCCTTCGAGGGTGGTGATCGCCCCGCTGACAGCGGAGACAGGCAGCACGCAGGAACGCACTGCCGCCCCATCGATCAGCACGGTACAGGCCCCGCACTGCCCAAGGCCGCAGCCGAAGCGCGGCCCGCGCAGCGCGAGGTCATTACGCAGTACATACAGGAGAGGGGTGGATGGCTCGACGTCCACCTCACGCACCGCCCCGTTGACGTTCAATGCCAATATGCTCATGGTTTACCCGTATAGACTCAGTATGAGCTCTGAGAATATACGGGCGTTCCACCATCGTCGAGCGTTACAGCACTCAGAAGTTGAAGCGCAGACCACCGATGTAGCGTGGGCCGAAGCGTTCCACTTCGATCGGGAAGGCACTGTCGTCCGCATAGCGAATGGCCAGCGAGTCACTCAGGTTGACTGCATCGAAGAACACTTCGAAGGCTTCGTTGACCTGGTAACGCACAGACAAGTCCACTTCGTCATCAGCCGCCCAGAAGATATCGCCGAGGCCGCTTGGCAGGAGGACGCCGTTCACCACACGGTAGTCACCGATGGACTGACTCCAGTCAGTGCGGTACTGGTAGGCCAGACGCACGGTCACTCCATACTTTTCGTATGTCGCCTGCACGTTGTACACCTCGTCAGACGTGCCCGGCACGCGGATAGTCCGCACGGGAACGCCAGCCACAGGCGCCGTGTCCACTTCCGAATCCGAGAACGTGGCAGACAGGTTCACGCCGAAGCCTTCCATCCACTCGGGCATGTTCATGCTGCGTGCCAGACGCTCCGCTGAGGCCACGTAGGCCAGCTCGATACCCTGCAGATTGCCTTCGCCCGCGTTGCCAATGGCGGTCTGGAGGTAGCCTGAACGGTCCAGGCCTGCAACGTCCAGGGTGTCCAGTCCGAACACATTCGACTGTCGCACCAGCACATCGTTCAGGCTCTTGTAGAACACACCTGCCGAGAAGAAGTCGCCGGAAGGCATGTACCATTCCAGATAGGCATCCAGGCCGGTCTGTTCTTCAGGCTTCGCTTCCGGATTGCCGCCGGAAATGGTCTGCGCAGCGTCGTTGACACTGAAGTTGGGGCGCAGATCGTCGAAGTCAGGGCGCGACGCAGAAGTCGTGATGCCAAAGCGAGCCTTGACCTCTTCCGACACATTCCAGTTCAGGTGCGCGCTCGGGTAGACCATGGTGTCGTCGCTGCTGACATCGACAAGGCGCGTCTGCGCCGCTGTAGTGCCTACGGCGGGGAAATTCACAAAAGCTTCACCGGTATTGGCGATCTGCTCGATACGTGCGCCATACACCACATTGCCCCAGCTGAAATCGCTGGTGGCCATGGCGTACAGTGCCTTGACTTCTTCCGTGACTTCCCAGTAATTGCCGCGCGTGTCCTGCAGCGTGGCAGCGCCGGTGCGCACCTGCTCGTCCATGTAATTGGTGGTAAAGGACTGATTGGTGTAGCGGAAGCGGTAGTTCAGATCCTGCCCGCCCAGATAGCTCTGGTCGCTGGCAAAGGTGGCCCATGTCGGGATGGTGCCAGTAGAGAAGGTGCGGCGGTAGGCCACTTCCTCGGAGGTCTTGGTACGCTCGGTATACAGGCCGCCGAACTCCATGATGGTTGGCAGACCCATGAACACTGTCTCGTGGTCCAGATCAATCTTCAGCGTATCTGCCATCGTGAGATCGCCGCCTTCCAGGTTGCCAATGCTCTGCATCGGGAACTGGAAGTCTTCGATATTGGTGATCTGCGGACCCTTTGTGCGGGCTGTGGTCGGGCCAGTCGTGGTGAAGAAGCGCAAGGTGTTCTCTTCGCCATCGCGGAAGTCGTAGTCCACTGTGGGGCGCAGCGCGAAGCCGGACGGGCTGCTCAAGGACGCTGTGACGGGAGTATTGCGGCCATCCTCTGTCTCTGTGCGGTTCAGGCGCCAGGACACATTCCAGCTGTCCAGGGCATGTTCGCCACCCAGAGTATTGGTAAACGCATATTCTTCTGTATCCCGGTAGTCGATACGGGCATCGATTCGCGCCCCGTACACAGTGCCGGCAACAGGATTGCTGGCATTGATGTAGCCCGCGCTGGTATAGCCTGCGCCTGCCGCATCAGTGCCCTGGTCCAGACGCACGATGAAGTTGTCGCGCAGTTCGTCGTCATGGAACATGGTGTAGATGGAGCTGACGAACACCGTGTTGTTGTCGTCCGGGCGGTAGTCGAAGCGCAGGGACGCGGAGTAGTTCTCGCGGGTCAGACGGTAGTGCTTGTTTTCGTGCTCGCGGGCGAAGCGCTTCGTGGGAGCAAAGTTGTTGCTCAGGTAGGGGTCCGTCTCCCAGTTGTCTGTGGCCATCTCGCGCTTGTAGTAGGAACCCTGGGCCAGCACGCCCAGGCTGCCATCCAGCAGCACATTCGAGTAGGTCAGGGCAGTGTCCAGCTCGTCGCCGCCACCCAGGTCCACGCGTCCTGCTCCGACTTTGCCCGTGATCTTCTGGCCGGGATTGTCGAAACCCGTGCGGGTGATGATGTCGATGTTGCCAGCGACCGTGGTGCCCGCCATGGACGGCACGATGGCCTTCTGCACGATAATCTGTTTGGCAATGGCAGAGGGGATGTTGTCAAAGCGCGAGGCACGGCCTTCCGGGCTGACGATGCTCAGGCCGTCAAAGGACAGTGTGGTCCAGTAATTGGGGGCGCCGCGCAGGTTCACGTAACGCGCCTGGCCCTGGTCGCGCTCAATGCCGACGCCGGGCAGACGGCCCACAGCGAAGGCGATGTTCTGGTCTGGCAGGTTGCCGATGGCATCAGCGGACAGCACGCTCACGAGCGAATCGGAATTGCGCTGAATCTCCAGAGCCGCGGCCACGCTTTCCGCCATTGGGCGGCGTATGCTGACGTTGATCTCGGTGATCTCGGTGGCTGGCTGCGCGTGGGCACCTGCGCTCACGCTGAGTACGGTAGCGCCCAGCAGCAGGGTTCTGACTTTGTTCATAAGGTTTCCTTTGGAGTCTGTGGGGTTGTTATGGTTGACTGACACTGATTTCGTAAATGATTCCTTCGTCGGGCTTGTCGTTGGGGCCGGACTGGGAAGAGAAGTACAATCGCTGGAACGAGGGGTCGAAGGCCGGGCCGCAGATCTCGGACAGGGGCTGACCCGTCACCTGCACCACCGGCAGCACCAGCCCGTCGGGGCCGAGCAACACGATCTGCATGTCGCCGCCGTCCTCTGCCACCAGCACATCGCCGGCGGCCGTGATGGTCACGTTGTCGACGCCTTTCAAATGGGGTGCCGTGGCCTGCATGAAGTCATACAGCACATCGATCTGTTGGCTGCGGGTATCCAGACGCCATACGCGGTTGTCACCTTTGGTGGTGAAATAAATCAGGCCGTCTGCAAAGGCGATGCCTTCGCCCCCGCTGAACGTTGACGCCTGATCCACTTGCTCGCGCGTGGGCTCGGTGGTGGCGGCGGGGTCGGGCACGTCATGCCAGACCACCTGGCGGGTGCCTTCCGTGGCCACTACCTCCGCAATCTGCAATGTGCCGGCGGACAAGTCGGGCAGCGCGTTCGCTGGCACAAAGCGGTAAAGACAGCCATCGGGCTCGTCTTCGGTGAGATAGAGATGGCCGTGCACCGGATCAACGGCCACGGCTTCATGTTTGAACAGGCCCAGCGCCGGGCGTGCCTCGCCTGGCTTGACGCCGAACGGATCGCACTCCCACACCAGGCCGCGATCCACTTCTTCGCAGGACAGCCAGGTCTGCCAGGGAGTCTGACCCCCGGCACAATTGTTGTTGGTGCCGGTCAGAATGGCGTAGGCGTCCTGAATCTCGCCGTTCGCGCTGAAACGCACCGCGCCAACGCCACCGCCGCCTTCCTCAGTATTCACTTCACTGTTGGAGACATAGACCCACCCGCCATCGGGCGTGGGAAATGTGGCGCCCCCATCGGGTGACGCATGCAGGCGAAAGGCGGAAGACGCGACGACCGGCTGTCCCGAACGGGCGATGATGCGCGACTGGAACCCGGGCAGCAGACGCAGGCCATTGGCATCGGGCTCGCCCAGCTGACCCAGCGCTTCAGGGTTGGCGAACAGGGGCATGGCGTGATTTTCGGCGGCCAGCAAGGGCGTACGCAGGCCCTGGAGCAGAAAGGCAGAGAAGCCCACGGAGCCCCAGGCGAGGAACTGACGACGAGCAAGTGTGGGATTAATCATTGGACAGGGATCACCGCTTCTCGGATGGATTGAAGACCAAACGGGATTTAACTACGGGATCGTGAAAGTGGCGTGACAGTGGCGTGGCAGTTTCGTGGCAGTTTCGTGGCAGTGGCGTGTCCGGATCTGTGGGAGCGGGCTTGCCCGCGAACAGTTCGCTTGCAGGCAAGCTCCCACAATCAGGCTATTGCGAAGAGTTCGGATCTGTGGGAGCGGGCTTGCCCGCGAATAATTCGCTTGCAAGCAAGCTCCCACAAGCAAGCTCCCACAATCAGGCTGGCCCGAACAGTTCTGTGGGAGCGGGCTTGCCCGCGAACAGGGCTTACAGCAGGTCGAAGCGGTCGGCGTTCATCACCTTTGTCCAGGCGGCCACGAAGTCCTTCACGAACTTCGCATGGCCATCGTCCTGGGCGTAGACCTCGGAATAGGCCCGCAGGATCGAGTTGGAACCAAACACCAGATCCACGCGGGTCGCCGTCCACTTCACAGCGCCGGACTTGCGGTCGCGGATCTCGTACAGGTTTCTTCCCGAGGGCTTCCAGGTGTTGGCCATGTCGGTCAGGTTGACGAAGAAGTCATTGCTCAGCACGCCTACGCGACCGGTCAGCACCCCGTGGGCGCTTCCACCATGGTTGGTGCCCAGCACGCGCAGGCCACCTACCAGCGCGGTCATCTCGCGGGCAGTCAGGCCCATGAGCTGGGTGCGGTCCAGCAACAGTTCCTCGGCGCTGACGGCGTAGTCCTTTTTCAGCCAGTTGCGGAAGCCATCGTGCACGGGCTCGAGCGGGCCGAAAGACTCGACGTCTGTCATGTCCTGCGAGGCATCGCCGCGCCCGGGCGCGAAGGGCACATCCACCGCCACCCCCGCCGCACTGGCTGCCTGCTCCAGGCCCACATTGCCGGCCAGCACGATCACATCAGCCAGACTGGCACCGCTGGCATCGGCAATCGGCCGCAGCACGCCCAGCACCTTGGTCAGCCGTGCGGGCTCATTGCCTTCCCAGTCCTTCTGGGGCGCCAGGCGAATGCGGGCACCATTGGCTCCGCCGCGCATGTCCGACCCACGGTAGGTGCGGGCACTGTCCCAGGCGGTGGCCACCATCTCGGCGATGGTCAGGCCGCTGGCGGCGATTTTCGCCTTCACGGCGGCCACGTCGTAGCCAGTGCTTCCCGCCGGCACAGGGTCCTGCCAGATCAGGTCTTCCTGCGGGACTTCCGGCCCGAGGTAGCGCACTTTCGGACCCATGTCGCGGTGGGTCAGTTTGAACCACGCGCGGGCGAACACTTCAGAGAAGTAAGCCTGGTCCTTGTAGAAGCGCTCCGAAATCTGGCGATAGATCGGGTCCATCTTCATGGCCATGTCGGCGTCGGTCATGATGGGGTTGTGGCGTTTGCTCGGGTCTTCCACATCCACGGGCTTGTCTTCCTCGCGGATATTGATGGGCTCCCACTGGGGCCTGTGCCCCGCTGTGTTCAATGCCCCGGTGTCACGTCCTTGCGCTTGCGGCTGTACCAGAGACTGGCCAGTACAGAGAGCACCAGAATCGTTGCCACCACGCTCAGCGACACCAGCACAGGAACCTTTACCAGGTCCACGATCAGCATCTTGGTGCCGATGAACATCAGAATCACTGCCAGGCCGTACTTGAGCAGCTCGAAGCGGTCGCCCATGTCAGCCATCAGGAAGTACATGGCACGCAGACCCAGAATGGCGAAGAGGTTGGAGGTGAGCACGATGAAGGGGTCGGTGGTTATGGCGAACACGGCCGGGATGCTGTCCACGGCGAAGATCACATCGGAAATCTCGACCAGCACCAGCGCCAGAAACAAGGGCGTGATCATGCGCACGCCGTTGTGCACGACAAAGAAGCGCTCGCCTTCCAGGTGTTCTGATACTGGGTAATGGCCGCGAATCCAGCGGATGAAAGGGTTATTCCCGAGGTTCGGGTCATGCTCGGCAAACCACATCATCTTGATGCCTGTGATGATGAGGAAGGCACCGAACACATACAGCAGCCAGTGGAACTCATTGATCAGCCAGCTGCCGGCGAACACCATGATGGTGCGCAGCACGATGGCCCCGAGAATGCCGTACAGCAGCACGCGGCGCTGCAGTTCCAGGGGAATTGCGAAGTAGCTGAAGATCATCATCCACACGAAGACATTGTCTATCGCGAGCGACTTTTCGACGAGATAACCTGTGAGGAACTCCGTGACCTTGACGTTGGCAACGGCGCGCCCGACAGACTCATCCAGATACATCCAGAGCCCGGCGGCAAACAGCAGCGACACCGTGACCCACGCCAGAGACCAGCTGGCCGCTTCCTTGAGAGAAACGCGGTGCTGCTTTCCCCCGCCGACCAGCAGCAGGTCTACCAGTAACATAACTGCCACGATGACTGCGAAAACAACCCACATCCACACGTTGCCGACCGATTCCATGCTGTGCTCCAAAAATGCAAAAAAGGCCTGATTCCATGGGACTGAGGCCCTGCGTCTGTTCCCCCATGTCGGCGCTGAGTGTAGGCGGGCATACGGCGAAGTCAAGCTCATTAGGAGGCAGACGCTGGCCACAAGAGTGACTGCGAACGCCGTGCAGGGACAGCGCTTCGCGTGGCGCTGTTCGCGAGCAGGGCTCGCTCCTACAGGCAATTGCTGCCTTCTTTCCCCATGTCACCTGTCACGAAAACCCCTTAGAATGGCGCCAGTCATCCCAAATCGGAGCCCCTGCATGAGCATCAGTCGTCGCAACTTTTTCAAGATCACCGGCCTCGGAGCCGCCGCCGCTGCCAGTCCTGGCGCCTTTGCCCAGAACGCCGCACCGGCCAGCCCGGGCAATGCCGTGCTGGACTACCCCGTGCAGAGCATCGGTCGCGTGGACTCCCTTGTCGTCAATCAGCCCGTCAACTTCAATTACCCTGATCAGTTTTCCGCATGCCAGCTGCTCAAGCTTGGTCATGCCGTGCCCGGTGGCACCGGCCCGCAGCAGGACATCGTGGCCTACAGCATTCTGTGCCCGCACATGGGTTGCCCCACAAGCTATGAAAGTGAGTCCCGGCGCTACAAGTGCGGCTGCCACTTCAGTGTGTTCGACCCGGAGATGGGCGGCCAGCAGGTGCTGGGTCAGGCCACGCAGGACCTGCCACGCATCCAGCTCGACATTGATGCCGGCGGTGAGATCCGCGCCGTGGGCGTGCAGGGCCTGATTTATGGCCGTCAGTCCAACGTAATGACGCAGGAGGTGAGCGCATGAGCCAGTTCAGCGATCGCATCCCCCTGCCCCCGGTCGACGCGCAGACCACCAATCTGACCTGCCACTTCTGCATCGTTGGCTGCGGCTACAAGACGTACAAATGGCCGAGTCATCAGGAAGGCGGCCGGCTGCCACAGGACAACGCGCTGGGTCTGGACTTCACGCAGCCACTGGCGCCCTTGTCGGCGTGTCTGAGCCCGGCGATGGTCAACAGCCTTCGGGACAAGGAAGGCAAGGACTGGCACGTGATGATCGTGCCCGACAAGGACTGTGTGGTGAATCAGGGCCAGGCCTCGACCCGTGGCGGCATGATGGCCAGCCTGATTGCCAATGGCAGCGGCGTGTCGGCCAGCCGTCTGAGTTCTCCCCTGCTGTACAGCGGCGCCAACTGGCGACCGGCCGGCTGGGACGAGGCGATGGCCCTGTACGCCGGCCTGACGAAGCGCATTCTGGATGAGGACGGCCCCGACGCCCTGATGTTCAACCTGTTTGACCACGGCGGCGCCGGCGGCGGCTACGAGAACACCTGGGCCTCGGGCAAGCTGATCTTCACAGGCCTTGGCACCACCATGGTCCGCATCCACAACCGGCCGGCCTACAATTCCGAGTGCCACGCCACCCGCGACATGGGCATCAACGAACTGAACAACAGCTACGAAGATGCGGAAGTGGCAGACGTGCTGTGGTCCATCGGCAACAATCCCTACGAGACCCAGACCAACTACTTCCTGGTGCACTGGATTCCCAATCTGCAGGGCGCCACCGTGGCGAAGAAGCAGGCGTGGTTCCCGGGTGAAAGCGTGGGCCGCGGCCGCATCATCTTCGTGGACCCGCGCCGCACCGTCAGCATCGCCGTGGCCGAAGAGGCTGCAGGGGCCGAGAATGTGCTGCATCTGGCCATCAACCCCGGCACCGACACCGCGCTGTTCAACGGGCTGCTGACCTATGTGGTGGACCAGAACTGGATTGACAGCGACTTCATCGCTGCCCGCACCACAGGATTCGAGGCCGCCGTGCAGGCCAACCGCCTGAGTCTGGACGAGTGCAGTGCCATCACCGGCGTGCCCGTGGCGCAGCTGCAGCAGGCGGCCGAGTGGTCCTACAAGCCCAAGACTTCGGGCCATCGTCCGCGCGCCATGCATGCCTACGAGAAGGGCATCATCTGGGGCAATGACAATTACCGCATCCAGTCAGCGCTGGTGGATCTGGTGCTGGCCACCGGCAATGTGGGCGGACGGCGCGGTGCAGGCGTGGTGCGCATGGGCGGCCATCAGGAAGGTTATGTGCGTCCGCCCTACCCGGGTGGGCGACCCGCCCCCTTCGTCGACGAGGCCGTCATCGCCGGACAGGGCAAGATGCTCACCGCCTGGGCCTGCGATGGTTTCCGCACGGCACTGAATGCGCAGAACTACCGCGCGGCAGTTACCCGTCGTGCCGCGATTGTGCGCGAGGCGATTGACCAGGCGCGGGGCGCCACTACCGCCGAACTCATCGACATCATCTACGATGCCGTCAGCAACAAGGGCGGGCTGTTCGTCACGTCCATCGACCTGTACGCCAAGCCCATAGGCCAGGCCGGTCACCTGATGCTGCCGGCGGCCGTGCCTGGCGAGATGAATCTGACCTCCATGAACGGCGAGCGCCGCATGCGCCTGTCGGAGAAATTCATGGACCCGCCCGGCACCGCAAAGCCCGACTGCATGATCGCCGCCGAGATTGGCAAGACCCTGCAGGCGCTTTACACCCAGGCGGGCGACGCCACCATGGCGGCACGTTTTGCCGGCTTCGACTGGGCCAGCGAAGAAGATGCCTTCGTGGACGGTTTCCAACAGTTCGAGAGCGAGCTGGTGACTTACGAGCGCCTGCGTGCGCTGGGCAACAACGGTGTGCAGCTGCCAGTGCAGGGTCTGGAGAATGGCGCTCTGGTGGGCACCGAAGTGCTGTACACCGAGCGCTTCGCCACCGAAGACGGCCTGGCCCGTTTCCAGCCCGCGCCCTGGAGCGGCCTGCTGCCGCTGGCACAGGCGCAAAAAGACAAGTACCCGTTCTGGGTGAACAACGGCCGTGTGAACGAGCTGTGGCAGTCGCTGTACAACGACGAGCACAACCCCGCCCGCATGGCGCGCTGGCCGGCGACACTGGTGGAAATCGGCACGGCAGATGCCGCCCGGCTGGGCATCGCCAGCGGCGATCTGGTGGAGTTGTACAACGACTACGGCAGCACCCAGGGCATGGCGCATATTGAACCGAGCATTCGCGAAGGCCACGTGTTCATGATGGCGATGGGCAAGCAAGGTGTCGTGGGCGACCTGGTCACCAATGCAATCGACGAGAACGTGCTGCCGTATTACAAGGGCACGTGGGCGGCGGTGCGGCGCCTGGGCGATGCGGGCTACAGTGCCACCGTGACGCAGAAGTCGCGGCACTACTGACTGTAGGAGCGGGCCTTGCCAGTGGGGCTTGGCGCTGACTGTGGGAGCGGGCCTTGCCCGCGAACCTGCTGCTGACTGTAGGAGCGGGCCTTGCCCGCGAACCCTTCGCTGGCACAGCTCCAGGCCCCGGGCATCCGCCTTCCTGTTCAGCGGCATAAGAGACCCGCACCGAGTGAGCAAAGAGACCGCGGCTCTTTGCGATGCGAGGGCATCCGGGAGGGATGCGGGTCAGCCGCAGAACGGGAAGGCGGGTGGCCGGGGCCGGCTCGGTTCACCAAGAGTTCGCGGGCAAAGCCCGCTCCCACAGTCAGCAATTCGCGGGCAAGGCCCGCTCCTGCAGTCAGCAACAGCCCCCCAGCCTCAGCGCACGTAGATCTGCGCCGCGTCGGTAAAGCCCGACACACTCGCCGGCCCGATGTCCGGGAACACCTGCACCTTCAGCTGCTCCCCCGGCAATACCTGCAACAGAATCGTGCCCAGCATCGGCGATTGAGCGTTGGAGAACGCGGGCGGCCCGCCGTTGGGCTGCTGCACCAGTTCCAGCTTGATGATGCCCGAAGCCGGCGTGATGGTGGCCGGGTCTGCCGGCATACTGCGCACGCCCAACTGGGTGGGCTGCCCTTTGAAGCTGCCCAGCGAGATGATGTAGTAGCTCGGGTCCAGCACATAGGGCGCAATGGCCATGTGCCCGATGTAGTAGCGCTCCGTGTTGGCCACCTCGGCGGCACCCGCATAGCCGTTGGTCCCCTGCAGAAACCAGTTGCCCCGCATCGCACCGGACACGTCATAGTCGATCTTGCCGATCCGTGGCTCCGCCACCCGGTTGTTCTTCGCCAGGAGCTGGCTGCGCAGTGGCTCGTCATAAGCGGCGAAGGTGTCCACTGTGAACACTTTCCAGGGCTCGCGAATGTAACTGGCGGGACGAATGAATCCGGGCAGGAAGGAGTTGGTGTCATAATTGGCGAAGTCGAGGGTCTTGCCACCAATGCGGCCCAGCACCTGCCCGCCGGTGACACTGATGGTGCCGCGGTAGATCTTGCCGTTGTCCAGAGCGCCGGCCGGAATCTGGCTGGCGATGGCCGGGTCGAGCACATCGATCAGGTCGTAATAGCTGTAGAAATTGGCCGTGTGCTGCAGCACAACGCGGTACTCAAAGCCGGTGTTGCTGTGATTCGGACGCGTGCTGATCTCACTGATCACGCCGTTGCCCACCACGAAGACCTGGTAGGCCCCCAGCGCCGACTGGCGGTCGATCGGGCCGAAATAGATGTGGTCGATCGGGGTGACATGACCGCCCACGATCAGACCGAGCGGGACGATGGATTCCACGTCCTGCATGCGCATTGGCAGGTGGGTCAGGCGCGGGGTGCCGGACGTAGTGGCGCCATGGGCGTTCCAGTAGCACATCAGCTCAGTGCGGACGACGGCGCGTTCGGCGGCATTCTTCGCCGCCTTCTCGGTTTCCAGTTGCTGCCGCACGGCCGCCAGCGTGCCAGGGCTGCTGACGTTGTTGCCGAAAGGCCCGCCCAGCAGATGCAGCCGCTCATCCTTCAGGCCGATAAAGACGCCGCTGCTGTACTGACGGTAAATTTAGCCCTCGAAATTGCCCAGCGCGCCGCCGCCGCTGAACAGCTCCGGATAGAGCTGGGGGGCCAGCGTGAACACCTGATGGGCATTCTCGCTGATGACAAACTGGGCATGGCTGGACAGGGGCAGACAGGAGCCGGCCAGCAAGACAGACAAGGTAACGGTGTGAAACAGTCGACGCACAGGGCAACTCCTTTGGCTACGCGAAGCACGATCAGTGAAGAAAGCCAGATTATAAGAAGTTGGTGGGAACTTGTCGCCCCCAGGACCTGAAAGTGTGACTGGCTCGACAGCATGGGGGCAGAAGGTGGGAGCTTGCCCTGGCTGTGGGAGCTGGTGCTGTCTGTGGGAGCTTGCCCTGCAAGCGAACAGTATTCGCGGGCAAGACCCGCTCCCACAGGCAGGGCCCGCTCCCACAGGCAGGGCCAGCCCTGCCGCAAAGAGTCGCCCAGTGTCATTACTCCAGGTAGCGGGCCCGCAGCGCCGCCACATCGGCCGCATCCACGCCCAGCTCCTGCTCGGCATAGGCTTCCACCGAACCCCACGTGGTCTCGATCTCATCCAGCGCGTAGTGCAGATACGGCGTGCCATCGGGCATCAGCAGCGGCGCGGCGTGCTCTTCCTCGCGGCTGGAGTACTGCAGCATCATCGCCGCAAACGCATTGGTGGACGCCGCTTCCGCCAGATTCACATCGCCCCGCTCCACCGCCGGACGGCGGTACTGCGTCGAGAGCAGATAGTCTTCCACGATGGTCTCACGCTCAACGCCCAGCAGCGTCAGGATCACGGCAGAGGCCACGCCGGTGCGATCCTGCCCGGCAGAGCAGTTCACCAGCACCGGCGCGTCTTCCGCCAGCAGTGTGTCGAACAGCATGGTCAGTTGCGGCTTCAGCATGGTGGGGAAGTTGCGGTAGGTCATGTCCATGCTCTGCACGATATCCTGCAGCGCCTGGGGTGTGGTGGTGGCGGCATCGCCTGCCAGGCCGAAGATACTGTAATCGACGGTCAGGTATTCGATTTCGGGTGACTGCGCCGCCCAGTGATTCGGGTACAGGTCCAGCTCTTCACTCGAGCGCAGGTCAACGATCGCGGCGAACTGGAACTGGTCCAGATACTCCATGTCTTTCTCGGTCAGGCTGGTCGGCGCGCCCGAGCGGAACAGCTTGCCGCGCACGACGCTCTTGCCGTCAGCGCCTTCGTAGCCGCCCATGTCGCGGAAATTGGAGCCACCTTCCAGCGGCAGAAGACGTTCATAGGTGGCCAGCAGGGCCTCGTCGGCCTGCAGCAGGCCCACGGGCAACAACAGGGTCGCAGCGCCCACGAGGACACGGCCGGAGAGTCGAAGCGTAACGCGCACACAGCGTTGGAGTGTATTCATGAAGAACCTCGAAGATATCAGGGATGACAATTAAAAAAGGCGACCCGCTCCATCCATGCGGGCAAGGTCGCCGGAAAGCCCATCAGAAGCCTACGCGCACACCCATCAGGTAACTGCGGCCGTAGCTTTCACGCTGGTTGACAGTGCCGTTGCCGGCGAAGCGCAGGTCTACTTCGTCCGTCAGGTTGTTGCCGTTGAGGTAGACAGAGGCTGTCGCGCCCGCCATCTCCCAGGGCAGCTCATAGGCAATGGACAGGTCCACGCGCTGCTGCTCGCCCCAGACTTCGTCCGGGCTTTCGATCGGGGAGATCCACTCGTCGCGGTACTGATAATTCAGGCGCGCAGACAGGCCGAAGTTCTCGTAGAACACCGAGGCGTTGTAGATCGTGTCGGACGTGCCCGGCAGCTGGTAGGTGTTGCCGCGGATGCCCTTGAACTTGCTGTCCAGCAGCGTCAGGTTGGCGCTGAAACCCAGGCCTTCCGGCATGCTGCTGTAAATGTCGTTCAAATACGCGATCACGTTCACTTCGATGCCGCTCAGCTGGCCATCCTTGCCATTGACATTGCCCGTGTACTGCCACAACTGACCCGCGCCGGCCGGTGTGTAAAGACCACCATCGATGACGCTGGAATCCGCATAGATCACATTGTCGATGGCACGGTGGAACACGCCGGCCGACAGGATGCTGGCGGGGGCGAAATACCACTCGAGCGACGTGTCGAAGCCGACGGTTTCTTCTGCTTCCAGTGTCGGGTTGCCACCGCTCACCTTCTTGTTCACGAAGTCCACGGAAGCGCCTGCACGCCACTCGTTGTAGGTCGGACGGCTGATGCCGGTGGAGCCGGAGATGCGCAGTTTCACAGTCTCGGACACATCGACATTCACGTGCGCGCTGGGCAGCAGATTGCTGAAGTCATCCGACACACTGATGGCGCGGCCGGCGATGGTGCCCTTGCTGGTGTAGTCGGTCATTTCATTGCGGGCGCCCAGCACCACATTGCCCCAGGTGTAGTCCAGCGTGGCCATGGCGTACAGCGAGGTCACTTCTTCTTCGATCAGGATGCGCTGGCTGTCATTGGGCACGGGCAGACGCCATACCGGTGAGGCTTCCCATGCAGCCCGCAGGCCCACATTGTTGTAGATCGTGGCATTGAGCGGGTTGCTGGTCATGCTCTCCCACCGCTTGCCCGTGTTGAAGCTTTCCACGTTGATGCCGGCTGTCACGGGCGATGCGCCGATGCCCTGGGTGCTGTAACCCTCGGCGTCACGCTCGTCCATCTGCAGGCCGACCTTGACGATTGCGCTGGTGCCGAACAAACCCATCTCGCGCTCGGCATCCAGCTTGATTTTGGAAGCCTCGTTGTTCAATTCGTCGGCCACGATCAGGCCAAGATTGCGCACGTTGTAAGTGATCTGGCCAGGCAGAATCGGGTTGCGGGTGCCACGGGCGTAGATCGTCAGCAACGGATCTTCAAGGTCAGAGATGTCATAGCTTGCCGCCGCCAGACCGATGTCATAGGCGATGGGCAGGAACTGGTTGCGCTCGGTTTCCGTCTGGTTGTAGCGCCCTTCCACCAACCAGTCAGCCACCTGCACATCCATGCCAAGAGTGTTGGTCAGCGTGGAGTTGTCGTACTGACCATCTTCCAGCAGACGCGACACGGCACCCGCAGCGGAGTAACCCGTCACGCCCACGGTGCCCGGCAGCGCGAACACGAACTGGTTGCGCTCCTCGGTGTCCACGAATTCGCTGTACAGCGTCGAAGCGAACACGCGCTGTACGGCACCAGCGCCGCGCCACTCGACAGTGCCGCCCTGGGCGCTGTCGGAGCGGGTCAGCAGATAGCTGCGGAAATCCAGTTCCTTGACGATGGGCGCGCCGGTGGCCGGGTCGATCAACAGATCGTATTCGCGATTGTCCGTGATCTGGTCGCGGCTGTTCTCGGAGAAGAAGCCCACCACGCCGAACTGTTCATTGGACCAGGAAGCCCGCAGGCCGCCCTTGTCGATGTCGCCATCGCCCAGAGACTGATTGCCCAGGCCCAGGTCGGCATTCATGGCAAAGCCTTCCTGATCAAAGGGGTTGAAGGTGTGGACGTTGATGTGGCCGGCGATGGAGTCGCCCGGCATGCTCGGCAGAATGGCCTTGTTGGCTTCCACGCGGCTGGTGATCACGGACGGAAAGCTGTCGAAGCGCGGAATGCGGCCGTTTTCGGCGCCCGGCACATCGATGCCGTCAAAGGCGATGCTGGTGTAACGGAACGGCGCGCCACGCAGGTTGATGAAACGTGCCTGGCCCTGGTCGCGCTCAATGGCAAGGCCCGGCAGACGGCCAAGAGAGTCGGCCAGGTTCTGGTCGGGGAAGCGGCCAATGGTGTCGGCGGCGACGACATCAGACAAGTTCAGGGCATTGCGCTTGGCTTCCAGTGCGGCAATCTGGCTGTCGCGAATTGGCGTGGAGGTGACGACGATTTCTTCAATTTCGGGCTGCTGCGCGAGGACCGGGGAACTGCAGATCAGAAGGGCGATGGCGCTCGCGAGTGTCTTGCGGCGCGCGGTGAATTTTGTGGGGGCAAACAACATGGGGCCATGTCTCCTGTGAAGGCTGTAGTCTTGAGGTTGGAATTATCCGCAGGACTATAGCCAGCACAGATGACATGGCGTTGAGATTTTGGTGACAGTTTTGTGAAGGCCAGACTGTAGGAGCAGGCCTGCCTGTGGGAGCGGGCTTGCCCGCGAACGATCGCAGAAGAATCTGTTCGCGAGCAGGGCTCGCTCCCACAAATATCACCTGTTCGCGGGCAAGCCCGCTCCTACAGGGTTTTATTCCCACACATCCCGTACAGTCAGCGGCAGATCGGACTTGTTGCCATTGGCACCTTCAACATGGATGGTGAAGCTGTCGCCGGCGCGCGTGTAGCCCAGCGACTTCATGCCGCCTTCAGTCACCGCCGTGAAGTGCACGTGGTTGTCGGCAATCATCGACAGTTCCATTTTCTGTGGCGCCGGTGTGCGCGGCACGAAGCCCGGGTTCCACTGCTGGATGTGCAGCACCAGCGAACCGTCCACTTCTTCAATGGTGATCATCTCGAACATGCTGGTGGCGCCCTCGCCCGTGGTCATGCGCACCATGGCGGCGATGGAGCGGCCTTCCGCCTTGATCCAGTTCTCTTCCAGCTGATTGGCGCCCAGCTTGCCGGCGTAGGTGCCCGTCATCCAGTCCAGCTGATCGATGGTGGCGGCCGGGCCGGCAGCCAGGGCAAAGGGAGACGTGAGGACAAACAGGGCTGATGCCAGAATCGTTCTTGTTGTTTTATGCATAGCGGGCTCCAGAGGAAAGTTGTGTGTGGCCAAAGCTTACCACCACCTTCCCGCCCTTGGATAATCGGTTATCATCGGCGCCATTCAAACAAGAGGGGACCACCATGAATTATCGCTACATCGGCAAGAGCGGCCTGCGCGTCAGCCCGATCTGCATGGGCACCATGAGCTTCGGCACCTGGAGCGACGAAAAGGAAGCCTTCCGCATTCTGGACAAGGCCTACGAGCGCGGCATCAACTTCTACGACACCGCCGAGGTGTATCCCGTGCCCCCCAGCCCCGAGACCGTGGGCCTGACCGAGACCATCTTCGGCAAGTGGCTGAAGACCCGCAACCGCGACTCCATCATCATCGCCACCAAGGTGGCCGGCGCTGCCGCAGGCTGGCTGGTGCCGCCGGTGCGTGAAGGCATGACGGCCATCGACCGTCACCATATCGAACGCGCCGTGGAGGGCAGCCTGCGCCGCATGGGCGTGGATTACATCGACCTGTATCAAGTGCATTGGCCCGACCCGATCGTGCCCATCGCCGAGTCGATGGCCGCGCTGGACCGCCTGGTGGAATCGGGAAAAGTGCGCTACATCGGCACCTCGAACGAAACGTCCTACGGCCTGACCAAGGCCAACACTATTGCTGACTACGAAGGCCTGGCGCGCTTCCAGTCCATCCAGAACAACTTCTCGCTGCTGCACCGCCGCTTCCTGGATGAACTGGCCCAGGTGTGCCGCCGCGAAAACGTGTCGCTGCTGCCCTACTCGCCCATTGCGGGCGGCATGCTCAGTGGCAAGTACAACGCAGAACAGATTCCGGCGCGCAGCCGCTTCGGGGAATATCTGGCACTGCCGCACGCGCGTCAGCGCGCGATGGCCGACCGCTTCCTGAACAAGGGCACGCTGGATTCCACGGCGCGCTACATCGAGATTGCCCGTGACGCGGGCATGACCGTCACTACGCTGGCAACAGCCTGGAGCATGAATTTCGATTTCGTGGCATCGACCATCATCGGCGCCCGCGACGCGGTGCAACTGGATGACACCCTGGCCGCGCTGGATGTGACGCTCAGCCCGGACGTGCTGGCGGCGTGCGATGCGGTGCACAAGGCGATTCCGTACCCGATGGGGTGATGAACTGTTGGAGATTGCTTGTGTGGGAGCGGGCTTGCCCGCGAACTGCCCTGCCTGTGGGAGCGGGCTTGCCCGCGAACATTCTGAAAAGAATCTGTTCG
>CAMCRC010000055.1 GCA_945877175.1 Klebsiella pneumoniae
CACCGGAGCCCACCACATAGCCGTTGGCGTAGGCATGGGGATCTCGAACGCCGGCCGGCAGCGTGCTGTCCGGAGCGGCCTGAGTAGTGGCCGGCATCTGGTGCTGGGAGTGGTCTATGGCCGGAACAGTGGGCATCTGGTGCTGTGAGTGGTCGACGGCGGGTGCTGTCGGCATGACATGGCCGGCATGGGGATCGGCAGGGGAAGCATCCTGGGCCTGCGCCAGCGTGCCAAGGAAGGTCGCGATCAGAAGCAGGCCTGGCGCTGCAGAGTTCATGCGGTCACCACGACTTCGCGGAACATGCCCGCATCCATGTGGAACATGATGTGGCAGTGCCAGGCCCAGCGGCCCAGGTCATTGGGTGTGGTAAGAAAGCTGATGCGCTGCGCCGGCTGAATCAGGACCGTATGACGGCGGGTGAGGAATTCCCCCGCGGGCGTTTCCAGATCACTCCACATGCCGTGCAGGTGCATGGGGTGGCTCATCATGGTGTCGTTGTGCAGGATCACCCGCACACGCTCGCCCGCCCGCATGTGCACAGGAGAGCTGTCGCCGAAGGCAAGGCCGTCGATGGACCAGGTGTAGCGTTCCATATTGCCGGTCAGATGCAGTTCGATCTCGCGCACGGGCGCGCGGGTCTCGAAGGGGCCGTGGAGGGCGCGGACATCCATGGGTGTCAGAACGTGCCGGCCGTTGTCCCTGAGGCCGACGCCCGGGTCATCAAGCGAGGTACGTGGCATGTCTACCCGCATGTCCACGCCGGGCCCGAATTCGCTGCTGGCGTGGCGTACCTGCGCAGAGGGAACGGCCAGAGGCGCGGCCGCAGCCAGGTGGGCACTGTGATCGACTGCCGGCGCAGCAACGCCGGTGTGCGCGCTATGATCTACCGCAGCGCTTGCGCTCTGGGCCCCGTGCGCCCCGTGATCCATCGCCCCCATCATGTCGCCCATCTCCAGCCATTGCACTGGATCGGGTGCCGGCACCGGGGCGCGCAGCCCCGCTGCGGTGGCGAGGAAGCCACAGGCGTAGCCACTGCGATCGATGGATTGCGCGAAGATCGTGCAGGCGTCCTGGGTAGGTTCAACGATCACGTCGTAAGTCTCCCCCGGACCGAAGCGGAATTCCTCGAACGCCACGGGCTGCACGTCGATGCCGTCTGCCTGCACCAGGGTCATGGTCACGCCGGGAATGCGCACGTCGTAGAGCGAATTGCCCGCCGCATTGATGAAGCGCAAGCGCACGCGCTCGCCGGGCGTGAACAGGCCCGTCCAGGGTTGCGCCGGCGTGTGGCCGTTCATCAGAAAGCTAAGCACCGCACCCGAAACGTCGGCGAGATCTGTAGGGTTCATGCGCATCTGCTGCCACATGGCACGTTCGGCGACAGCGGCCTCAAGACCCGTGGCACGCACATCCCGCAGGAAGTCGGCGAACGTGGGCTTGTTGGTGTTGTACACGTCGCTCTGCTGCTTGAGCGTGCGGAAAACCTTGAGCATCGACGTGTCCGACCAGTCCGACAGATGCACGACATAGTCACGGTCGGCCTGTATGTGCTCACCATCGCGCGGCTCAATGATCAGTGCGCCATACATGCCGGTGACCTTCTGATCCCCCGAGTGGGAGTGATACCAGTAGGTGCCGCTCTGCTGAACGGTGAATTGATAAGTGAAGGTGGTGCCAGGGGCAATGCCCTGGAAACTCAGGCCCGGGACACCGTCCATCTCGAATGGCAGGATGATGCCGTGCCAGTGAATCGAGGTGTCCTCCCGCAGGCGATTGGTCACGCGGATGGTCACCGTGTCGCCTTCACGCCAGACCAGTGTCGGCGCAGGAAATGTCCCGTTGATGGTGGTCGCCATGCGGGTGGCGCCGGTCAGGTTGATGGACTGCTCTTCCACCACCAGGTCAAACTGGGTGCCCCGCAGCACGACGGGCGCAGGCACAGAAGTCGGCGCGGCGTCCGCCTGGCGGGCGCCAGTGCTCAGCAGCAGGCTGGCTGCGGCAAGCCCCTGCACGAACTCTCGTCGCGACAGCGTACCGGTTTGATGAAGGCGCCCTGGCTTCGAATGAGGTGTGTGATGACTCGTCAACAGCGCGTCCCCGCAGTGAATGTGTGTTTGAGTATAACTTGAGCAGACCGCCTGGCGGTACTGCTGCTTGCAGACCAAGGCCGAAACTGCCAGCGGTTGCGATTTCCCCTGTCGCGGGGTAGGGTTGGCGCCCTCAGTACTGGTCAGAAGCCGTTATTCATGACATCCGCCGCCCCCGACAGCATCTGGAAGAACAGGAATTTTGTCATCCTGCTTTTCACCGGCTTCCTGCTGAGTTTTGGCAGCCGCGTCTACGAACTGGCCCTGCCGCTGATCATCTACGAGCTTACCCAGTCCTCAGTGGCAATGGGCAGCATGCGGGCGTTGCAGTTTCTGCCGATTCTGCTGTTCGGCTTGTTCATCGGTGTCTTCGTGGACCGGGGCGACAAGAAGCGCTGGATGCTCTGGTCGGTCGCGCTGCAGATGCTGCTGTTGTTCAGTCTTTTCGCCTACTCCCAGCTGCAGACGCCTTCGCATCTGGTTTTCTATGGCGGTGGATTCTGCCTGATGATGTTCAGCTATGGCTACATCAATGCCCGCATCAGCAGTGTGAAGTGGGCATTGCCTACGTCGATGATGACTTCGGCCAACGCGAAGTTCACCTTCATCCAGACCCTGATGCAGGTCATGGGCCCGGCCATTTCCGGCGCCATCCTGTTTCTGTCCAGTCTCTATTACGGCCTGCTGATAACGGCCTTCATGTATTTGTGTGCGTTGCTGGTGCTGCCCCGGCTGGAGCTTCAGGAAATTGGGCAACGCGAGCGTCCCCGCAGATTCTGGCTCGAGCTGCGCGAGGGCTGGCAGGCCCTGCGTCAGAACCGTCCGCTGTGGGTGCTGACCTGGTTTGTGTCATTTTTCAATGCTACCGCCATCAGCTTCGAACTCATGGTGATCTTCTTCGTGAAGGATCAGCTGCAATGGAGCACCGCGCAGGTGGGCATCGTGCTTTCCTGCGCGGGCGTGGGCGGTCTGGTGGGCAGCGTGTTCGCCGAGCGCCTGCGGGCCGCCATCGGGCTGGGCACCTGTCTTGCGGTCAGCCTGGTGGTGCTGGCGCTTACCTATTCGCTGACCGGGCTTTCCAGTGCCTACTGGACGGTGGGCGTGGCGATGTTCAGTTGCGGCTTCATGACCACCCTGCAGAACATCTGTATCTGGGCCTACCGCCATGAGACAACGGCGGCACCGCTGATGGGGCGCGTCAGTGGCATGACCGGATCCATCTTCAAGATTGGCGTGCCTCTGGCGCTGCTGGGTTCGGGAGTGCTGGCAGACCTGGCGGGGGCGCGCTCAGTGTTCGTAGTGTGCGGGGTGCTGCAGGTGGGGGTGTTCATCGCCTTCTACAACAGCATAGTGCTGCGCGAGAGATGAGGCACGCGGCCCCATCCCCCTCGCGGTTTCAGAACGAACCGTTGATCTTCAGCGCCAGTACGCGGCCGGAACCGCCGCACTGATCTTCGATCTCTTCCAGCACGTTGGCGCTGATGCGGCCAACGAAACGCTGCCGCTCGCGGCACTGCAGATTGTCCGTGGCATTGCGGATATCCAGGCGGAATGTGGTATCGCCAAACCCGACATACTCCACGAAGGCCATGACCATCGGGTCGCCGGCCGTCAGCTCAATGTCCTCCAGGTCATAGCGCTTGATGTTGCCATCGAAGCGGTTGTTCCAGCTCAGCCCGTAATTCATCTTCCACTGTGGCAGGTCGTGACGGAAACCCATGTCGAGACGACCGCGCTCATAATCCGTGAAGCGGCGGGTGATGCCCAGGAACGGGTCCTTGATGTCGGAGTCTCGCACGGTGAAGTTCGCAGTCACCAGCAGGTTCGGCATGGCGATCATCTTCATGCGGATACTGGAACGCAGAATCAATTGCCACATGTTGCCTATGCCCATGTTGCCGTTGGCAGAGGCCAGTGCAGTGGGGGTGGAGACATCGATGCGTTCGATCTTGTCGAAGTGGCGCATGAAATTGATGCGGGCACTGACCACCCCCACATCATCGGGCAGGCGGTACTGGGCATCAAAATCGGCATTGATGTAGGTTTCCGGTGTCAGGCCCGCATTGCCGGCCTGGGTGCTCGTATCGTTGTCGTCGTTGTCGCTGGCGGCCACGAAGTCCGCGAAGCTCAGCTGGCGCACATCGTACTCGACCATGCCGCGCAGCTGGAACACCGGGGTCACGTCGAAGCGGTAGTCCAGCTTGGGCTTCCAGAAATCGAAGTCGCGGGAGTTGGTGACATCTCCGCTCTGGGACAGTTCCGAGGCCTCATAGACCAGCGAGCTCTCCAGAGACATGCGCGAGTTGATCTGCCAGTTGTGAATGGCGAAAGGTTCGTAGCGAATTTCTTCCACGCGGGTATTGGCGTTTGCCACTTTCTGCGGTACCAGTCCGCCATAGGCCGGTGATGGCACGCCCGTGGTGCTCAGCGAACCCAGACGCAGTTTGGAATCCAGAATTGTCTGTGCACGTTCAAGTCCGAACTCGATATCCTGACCACTGGCCAGCGTGGACGAGTAGGAGCTGCGCACGATGCGCTCCTGCGCGACGCTGCCGCTGTCCAGGAACAGGTTCTTGGTCTCACTGCCATTGGCGTTGACGCGGTAGCGCTCGCGCACCGTGCCCTGGTCGCGCTCGTTGGTGATGAACAGCACCTTGAAGCGATCGCCATCGCTGCGCAGCAGTTCATAGTCGCCGCCAATTTCCCAGTTCTGATTCTCGCCCGGGGTGTTTTCGCGTTCGTAGCTGAGTGCATTCGGCGTGACGCGCAGATTGGTGGTGACGCGCTCCAGCTCCGTGTCGGCGTCGTTGATGCCGTACAGCGCATTCAGACGGATGCTGCTGGTGGCTGTCAGGTCGTAACCCAGATTGGTGGTGTACTGGTAGGCGGTCTGCTCACGGATACGGTCTTCACGAATGATGTCGTTGGGCTTGAAGTTGCCAAGGATGCTGTTTTCCTTGCTGACGTAATGGTCGTAGCGCGGTTCGGCCTGAGCGGCGAACAAGTAGTTCAGTGCGCCAGTCTGGCCACTGACGGACAGGGAGCCGCCCGGCTGTGTCTCGTGGTCGGCGTAGCGATCGACGTTGGCTTCGTAGGAGATACTGGTGTTGGACAGTTCTTCAAACAGAATCACGTTGATGATTTGTGCGCCGCCCCGCACATCCAGTGCACCGCCGGTGCCTCGGATCAGCTCGATGCGGTCAACCTGCGCCGCATTGATGCGGGTGAGCATGGCATTGGTATCGTTGTTCTTGCCCGCTGTGCGCTTGCCATTGATCAATACCTGATTGTCTCCGCCACCACCACCCAGCCCGCGGCCGCCGGCACCAGGATTGCCCCCGCCACGCGGGCCACCGCCACCACCTCCGACACCTGCGCCGCCAGAGGCATTGCCGGCTCCCGGAATGCGATCAACCATGTCTTTGGCAGTGATCGGGGCATATTCAGTGAAATAGTCGGCAGGATAGACGATTGTGGTGTCTTCTCCGGCGGGTGCCTGGGCATAGGTGGTGCTGGAAATGCTCAGCACGAGGGCAAGTGCCGAAAGAGTAGCGAGGGTACGTGGAGTGTGTCGAGTCATCGTAGAAAGCCCATACGGTTAAAAACCGTTGAGTATATAGAGCATTTCCCGATCAGTTTGTGACTTTTTGTGCTCCGCCCCGTATAGTTTCGCCACAATCACAACATCCTGCAAAAAGGAGAACGCCATGCACAGAATCGTCCTGGTTGTCGCTGCACTGCTGTTTGTCGACGCCGCCACAGTAGCGCAGACGCCGGTTGCCCCAGCGCTTTTCGTACCCGCCACCGACATTGGCAGCGCCCTGCAACGCGCCCTGGCTGAGCGCCCCGGAATGGGGGTCTCGACCATCACCACCACCGACCAGTACCGCATCAATCTGATTACCCGCACTGAGCCGGCCGGCGCCATCGTGCATGTGCCGGGCACTGAACTGCACTTCATTACCGAGGGGGCTGCCACGCTGGTCACCGGCGGCGTTGTCGTGCGTCCGGCCGAAGGAGCGCCCGGCACCATAGAGGGCGGTCTGGCGCAGCGTGTTCAGAAAGGAGACGCGGTACTGATTCCGGAAGGTACTCCGCATCAATACACCGCTGTGGAAGGCGCAGTGACCTATCTGGAAGTGCGCTTCAATGTGCCTGTTTCCTCGCAGCCTTGAGCTGCACAACTCTGTGGAGATCGCTTCGTGAAATTGCTGAGTCCTTTCTTGTTGAGTTCTGTAATGGCCTTGTGCAGTGCCGGCCTGATTGCGCAGTCCAGCATTCCTGCAGTGGATGTCACGGCGCAGGACATTGTGGCCTTCATCGATGCACTGCCTCAGGATGCCATCACTGACAGCCCCATCCGAGTCGTCGATGTGGGCGGCTACAAGACCGGGCTGTATGGTGTGTTTCGCCCGCAGTCACAGCCGGGCAATGCCATTCGGCATGACACCAGCGTCACCGAGATCTATTACATGTTGACGGGGACGGGCACGCTGGTCACTGGAGGGGTGATCGAAGAAGAGGTCAGCACAGGCAACAGTCCCAATACCGGTCGTCCCAATTTTGCCGGTCCTCGAATCGCAGGCGGCGTAACGCGCGTGGTCGGTCCTGGCGATGTCATCATCATTCCGCCCAATGTGCCGCACTGGTGGAGCAGTCTGGATTCCGACATTCGCTATCTGATTTTCAGGCCGGACCCCGAGGGCTTGCAGTCCGAGCGCTGACCATCACTCTTCCCGGATTCAATTGCCCATGATGTTTCCTCCTGCTGTCCATGACCACCTGATGAAATTCAATGCGCTGTATTGCAAGGATTTTGTATTGGCGCAGGACTTGCTACTCTCTCCCGCCAGAACAACAACAAAGGATTCACGAGTCTTCTCACATGGTAATCGCCCTCCCGTTTGCACCCCTGTTTCGCCCTTCTCCTCGGTTTGTGAGAGGCCTTGCTGTCAGCCTGCTGGCAGTGTCCATGCAGCCATGGCTTGGCCTGCAGGCACAGGAGGACGCCGATTTCAACATTGCACGGACGAGTTCCTTGCCTGATATAGATGGCGTTGTGAATGACGTTGAGTGGGCGGACGCCACGCGCGTGCCGCTCGGCATCGAATTCTCGCCCTCCGAGAACATCCCGGCCAGCGTCCAGACCGAAGCACTGATCATGGAGGACGGTGAGACACTTTTCATTGCCTTCATAGCTCAGGACCCGGACCCGACGCAGATCCGTGCCTTCTATCGGGATCGCGACCAGATCGGAGGAACCGACTACGTCGGAGTGTCACTCGACACCTTCAATGACGAAGCGCGAAGTTTCGACTTCATTGTCAGTCCGCTGGGCGTGCAGTTTGACTCTACCAATGATGATCTCAGTGGCAGCGAAGATGATTCCTGGAATGCACTGTGGGACAGCGGCGGCCAGATTACCGCGACGGGCTACATGACCGAGATGGCGATTCCTCTGAAGCAGTTGCGCTTTCGCAGCGGCGCGGGATTGAAGACCTGGGGCGTGCGTTTCGTGCGTGACTATCCGCGCGATCGTCGTTATCGCTTCTCCAACGCGCCGCTTGATCGCAATGTCTCCTGCCTTGTCTGTCAGTACAGCAAGGCCGAGGGCCTTGCCGATGTGCAGCCCGGCCGCAATCTGGAGATCATCCCCACGCTGACCGCCGCCGCGCAGCGCTCGCGGCCGAATCCCGCCCTGGATGACTGGAGTGATCTTGACTCGGAAACAGACGCCGGTGCTGATCTGCGCTGGGGCATCAACGAAGACAACTATCTGAACGCCACGCTGAACCCCGACTTCTCGCAGGTGGAAGCAGACAGCGCCCAGCTGGAAATCAACAACACCTTCTCGCTGTTCTTCCCCGAGAAACGCACGTTCTTTCTGGACGGCGCCAACTATTTCAACAGCAATCTGAATCTGGTGCATACCCGCAACATCGCCGACCCGGACTACGGCGTGAAGCTCACCGGGCGTGCCGGACGTCACTCCTATGGTTTGCTGCAGGCCAGCGACACGCAGACCAGCTTCATGATTCCCACCAATGATGCCTCCTCAGTGGCCTCGCTGGGCGACACAGCAAGTGATGTCTCGGTGCTGCGCTATCGGCAGGATGTGCTGGAAAACTCCAGCGTCGGCACGGTGGTGACGCATCGTGAAGGCGGTGACTACAGCAATACCGTGGCGGGTGTGGATGGCCGCTGGCGACTGACAGGCAGTGACGTCATCAACGTGCAGCTGCTCAGCTCGCAATCGGAATACCCGCTGGCGGTGCAGACACGCTACAGACAGGACGACAGTCTGAGCGACCAGACCATGCTGCTGGAGTATCGGCACAATGACCGACGCTGGGACGTCTGGGCCGAGTATGTGGATTTCGGCAAGGACTTCCGCGCCGACATGGGCTTCATCAACCGTGTGGACTACACCCGCAGCACTGTGCGTGCAGGGCACACCTGGCGCTATGAAGCCGGCAGTTTCTTCGACCGCATTCGCGTGGCGCTGGACTGGGACAACACCTTCGATCAGGCCGGGCTCGAACTGGAGAAAGAATTCGAAGTGTTCCTGGAAATGGATGGCCCGCTGCAGTCGCAGATCAATGGTCTGTTTGGTGGCAGCAAGACTTATTTCAACGGCTTCTATTTCGACGAGCAGTTCAATCAGCTGTCACTGGCCCTGCGACCGAGCAGTGAGCTCTATATGCGCATGATGGTGCGCATTGAAGACATCGTGGATTTCGCCAATACGCGGCTGGGGGACTCGCGCCGCTACACCCCGTCAGTCAACTATCAGTGGGGCCGCCACTTGCAGCTGGACCTGAGTCACACGCACCAGACCTTCGATGTGAAAGGCGGGCGTCTGTTTACTGCTGACCTTACGGAGCTGCGCAGTACCTGGCAGTTCAACGTGCGCAGCTTCCTGCGCTTCATCGTGCAGCATTCGCACACCGAGCGGGACAAGAGCCTGTATGTCAGGCCGGTGCAGGCACGATCAAAGCAACTTACCACGCAATTGCTGTACAGCTACAAGCTGAGTGCGCAGACGCTGTTCTTCCTGGGGTATTCAGATGCGGGGTTCCAGAATGACAGTCTCAATTCCATCGAGACGAACAGTCGCACGCTGTTCGCCAAATTCAGCTACGCGTGGCAGCCGTGATTTATGGCTGCCCCACGGTCACACCAGCATGTGACCTTGCATCAGCTTGACTGCGGGGTCCGCGCCTGCACAGGAGGATGGCAAGAATCACAGCATTCTTTCGGTGGCGTCGATCGAAGCTGCGAAAGAAAGGGGCGCACTTCAAGCTCTCAGCGCAAATCCGGGCGGCGCAGCAGCCGCGCCGGGATCAGTGACAGCAACAGAAGAGCCCCCAGCGTGATGTAGATCGGCGGCCACTGGAACGGTTGCGGTGGCGCTTCGCCTGTCGTCACACTGGCCGTCGTATTGCCCGCACGTACCTGGTAATCCGTTTGCGGCGCGCCGGTCCACGAGAAGATCCCCACCACATCGGTCTGTACCCTAGCCACCGGCGTCTGCGGCTGTGATGACAGTGCAAACTGCACAGCGGTGTCCGCTGCCGGCGCACCATCGGCCGTGCTCACCACGCCGAACACCAGCGTGCCGTCTGCCAGTGCGTCCAGGCGCAGGTCCTGGGCACCCGCCAGCGACGCCTGTGCCAGCAGTATCAGGGCGAACAGCGTTCTAGTGAACATGGGGTTCTCCTCCGTCATGACTGTGCGGGACACCGGCCGCTTCCGTGCTTGCCGGTCCGTGCACCAGCCCTTGCTCATGCAGATATCCGTGCAGCTGGAACAGCAGAAGCAGAAACCCGAAGAACACCAGCAAGCCGTTGCTGATGCGGGTCACAGGCACCCACACCGTGGTCTGTTGCCACGCGCGGATGGCCACGCCCATCACCAGCAGCGCAGCGATCTGTCCGAACTCCACGCCGAGGTTGAAGAACAGGATCTTTGCCAGCAGGCTGCCCTCGCCGCCGATGGTCAGGTCCTGCAAGCGCGCCGACAGTCCGAAACCGTGGATCAGGCCGAAAATGAAGACCATCACGATCAGCGAGGGAGCGCCAGTGCCGATCCAGCGCCGGAAGCCATCCAGGTTCTCGAAGCCCTTGTACATTACTGTCACGGCGATGACGGCGTCGATGAGGTAGTGATCAGCCGAAATGCCCGCGAAGGTGGCGAACACCAGCGTGATGGTGTGACCGAGCGTGAAGGCCGTGACGAATTTGAGGATGTCGATGAAGCGGGACAGGAAAAACATGACCCCGAACAGGAAGAGCAGGTGATCATAACCGGTAAGCATGTGCTCGGCGCCGGTCCAGATGTAGTCGAGAATGCCGCCATTCTGCATGCGTTCCCGGGCGACAGCAGACACATCATGGGCTAGCGCACGGGTCATGGGAAGGAGCGCCAGGAGTGCAGCAAGTGCCAGGCGAAGGGCATGTCTGGGCAAGCGATGCAGCATCGTCGGGGTCCTTTGCAGTTTTTGTTATATTGTTACGCCATGTGCACGAAATCTGGAACACGGCTGGTCTATGGCTGAGTCCGGCACTAGGATACCGCCGCATACTAACAGCCCGCGAGGGCAACTGGAGATAAGCTCATGAAGAAAATACTGGCACTGCTGGCTCTCGGTCTGAGTACCCTGGGCGTCAGCGCGCAGGCCCAGATGGCCGACCACAATCACGCCCTGATGATGGCAGTCGAGGGTGCACACCGCTCCGACGCCAACAAGGCGCGTGATGTTTACCGTCACCCCTACGAAACCCTGACCTTCTTCGGTGTGCAGCCGAATCACACGGTCCTGGAGATGTGGCCTGGCGCGGGCTGGTTCACCGAAATTCTGGCCCCCTACCTGAGGGACAACGGCAAGCTGATCGCAGCCACCTATGACCGTTCGGACAACCCCCCCGCCGCCTACATGCGCAATGCCGTCACCAACTTTGACGCATTCCTTGCCAGCAATGCAGAGTTGTACGGCCGTGTGGAAGTGACAGAGCAGCTCAACAACGCCGTCTCCGTGCTTGCTGCTCCAGGCACAGTGGATGTCATTCTCGACTTCCGCAATGCCCACAACTGGATTCCTGCAGGCGCCGAGAACATCATCAAGGCGTGGCATGCCGCGCTGAAAACCGGCGGTGTGGTGGGTCTGGAGGACCATCGCCGTAATGCTGATGCCCCCTTCGTGCCGGGCACTGGCTACATTCACGAGCAACAGATCATCGACCTGATGGAAGCCAACGGCTTCCGTCTGGAAGCGCGCTCCGAGATCAATGCCAATCCGCTGGACACCAAGGATTACCCGGGAGGTGTGTGGACACTGCCTCCCAATCTGCGCGGCGTGTCCGATGCTGACCGCGCGAAGTTTCTTGCCATTGGCGAGAGCGACCGCATGACACTGAAGTTCGTCAAGCTCTGACCCGCCTCTGATCGCCTCAGTCGGGCCACTGCCGTCTGCTCACTGCAGGATGTGCATGAAGCTCAGGCTGAGGCGATTGTTCGTGTAATCCACGCCCCCGTTTGCCTTGATGAGCTGCCGGCTGACGCCAACGCTCAATGCACTGTCACGCCCGATGGGCAGACTGTATTCCACTGCCAGCAGATGCGCCCGCGTGGGCAGGGCATAGGCCACCTGCTTGCGGCCAGGCGGCGGCTCCACGGCATGGTCCAGCGTCAGCGCCCGCGAGAGCGCACCCAGCCCTGGATTGGGCGCCAGGGCACTGGAGATCGTGTAGCCGTCCACCCACGTGTAGCTGGCTGACAGCAGCGCGTAGTTGGCAAAGGTGTAGTCGGCAGTGGCGAACAGGCCCGCCTGGTTGAAGTCGTAAATGTCGTTGCGCGGGTTGTAAATGCTGGCGTGGCGCACGGCATCGTGCAGGCCTTTGCTGGCTTCGAGAGTGCCGCCTGCAGAGATGGCCCATTCCGGCGTCAGGATTTTGCTGTAACTCACTTCCCAGACCAGCAGCTCGCGGTCGCGGGTCTGGCTGTGGCTGTCGAAATGTGTCCAGCTCAGGCTGCTGGAGAGCGCCGGAGCATAGGCCCCGAGACCGAACTTCTGCTCCATGCTGCCACCCAGTGTCAGTGCATTGCTGTGCAGGCCCGAAAGATCGCTGAAGCGGGTGCTGCTGACACTGCCGAACACGGTGCCCGTGAGTGAGGGGGTCATCTGGAAGAAATTGCCACCACTCAGCAACAGCTCGGCACTGCTGTCGGCATAAGTGTCTCTGTCGAGGAAAGCGCGCGTGGCATTGTCATCGCGGTGCAGTCCCAGTTGCAGGTCGGCGAAGGTGTCGCCTGCGACTGGCAGGCTCGGCAGCAGCGCGGCGACGCCGCACAGCACCAGCAAGGGTTTCGGGCCAGATCGTGTTGCGGGTTTTGGAAGCGGGCATTTGCTCACGTTGTATCCAGGAAGAATTGGTGTAGACGGTATGCGGAGCATACCCCCAAAGCCGGCAGCCCGGTGAATCTCCCGCTGACACGCGAGTCATCCCGGGACGAAGCGAGCTTGCAAGTAGATATCATAATGATATTTAATTGGGGTCAATTCCACAGGAGACTTGTCCCATGAAAGAAAAACCTCTTGGTTCCATGCCCGGTATTCCCACCGCCATTGCGCTTGTACTGGTGCTGATGGCATCCGTCTGGTTGCTGCTCACTTCACTTGCTGGCGGCAGTCTGGCCGGTGCGGTCTGCGGCGTGCTGCTGATCATCGGCACCGTGTTGTGCAACAAGGGCTTCTTCATGGTGGAACCCAATCAGTCCGCCGTGCTCAGCCTGTTCGGCAAGTATGTCGGCACAGTGAAGGATCAGGGCCTGCGCTTTCAGAATCCCTTCTACCGGCCCCGCAAGGTATCGCTGCGGGTGCGCAATTTCGAGTCGGGCAAGCTCAAGGTCAACGAGCTGGAAGGCAGCCCCATCGAGATTGCGTCGGTGGTGGTCTGGAAGGTGCTGGACTCGGCCGAAGCGGTGTACAACGTCGATGACTACGAAAGCTTCGTGCACATTCAGGCGGAGTCTGCCCTGCGCGCCATGGCCACGGCTTACCCTTACGACCCGACGACAGAGCATCCGGTCGCTCTGCGCAGCCATGCCAATGAAATTTCCCACGACCTGGCGCGCCAGCTGTCCGAGCGGCTGAATCAGGCCGGCATCGAAGTGCTTGAGGCGCGCATCAGCCATCTGGCCTATGCCCCCGAGATTGCCGGCGCCATGCTGCAGCGCCAGCAGGCCGGGGCCATCATTGCGGCTCGGGAGCGTCTGGTGGAAGGTGCAGTGGGCATGGTGCAGCTGGCACTCAATGCCTTGAGCGCCAAGGGCGTGGTCGAGCTGGACAATGAGCGCCGTGCGCAAATGGTCAGCAATCTTCTGGTCGTGCTGTGCTCGGACCGAGCTACCCAGCCCGTGGTCAACGCAGGCAGCCTGTACTGATGAGTGAGAGAAAGTCCTACCCGCTGCGCATCAACCCTGCCGTGATCGAGGCGATGCAGCGCTGGGCCGACGACGATCTGCGCTCGCTTAACGGGCAGATCGAGTATGTCCTGCGGGAATCCCTGCGCGCGGCGGGCAGATTGAAGACCACGCCGCCGCTGCCGGTGGAGGAAGAATACCCGGGCAGCGAATCACCCTGAGGCTGCTCATGCTGGCGCGGCGACCTGTTGCGCAGACAGGCTCTGCAGCGCCTCGCCCAGTGTCGGCGCGAACCACAGCACGCCCTCAATGGGCGCCACCCCAGCCCTGGCCAGGGTCTTCAGGGGCTGAAACTGCAAGTCTGTCAGTACCAGCTGCGTGCCGTTGGCACCGCAGCGCTCCACCAGTTTCTCCAGCGCCGACAGGCCTCCTGCGTCCAGAATCGGCACACCGTCCAGATACAGCACGATGCCGCGGCGCTTGCTGCAGCCCTCCGCAATTTCTCCGAACACCCGGTCTGCTGCCGCAAAAAACAAAGGACCACTGATCTTGAGGATGCACCAGCCAGGGGGTGGCGGCTCGCTCACCAGGCGCCGGTTCTCGCTGATGTCCGACACCTTGGTCATGTCGGCAATCTCCTTCATGAACAGCAGCGCTGCCAGTACCATGCCGGTGCCAATGGCGATCACCATGTCGAAGATCACCGTCAGCGTGAAACACGTCAGGAACACCAGCACATCGCTGGCCGGCGCCGTCTTGAGCAGATGCAGGGCCTTGGGCGCCTCACTCATGTTCCAGGCGACCACCAGCAGCAACGCGGCCATGCCGGCCATGGGCAGGTAACTCAGCAGTCCGCTCAAGGCCACCAGCCCCAGAAGCACCACCAGTGCATGAATCATGGCGGCCACCGGACTCTGGGCCCCGGAACGGAAGTTGGCAGCCGAGCGGGCGATGGCGGCGGTGGCGGTAATGCCGCCGAAGAAAGGCGTCACGATGTTGCCGATGCCCTGGCCCAGCAGTTCGCTGTTGGCGCTGTGGCGCTTGCCGCTCATGCCATCCAGTACCACGGCACACAACAGGGACTCGATGGCCCCCAGCATGGCCATTGCCAGAGCTGCCGGCACCAGTTCGCGCACGGCCTGCCAGGTCCAGACAACTGTGTCACCGGACGGACCCTCCCGCAGCCACGGCCACTGAAAATGCGGCAGCACCGGCGGGATGCCGGCGCCACTGCTGCCATCGGGAAGGGTGAAACTGAAGCGAGTGCCGATGGTATCCACCGGGTGTCCGCTGCTTGCCAGCAGCAGTGCGGCGATGCTCGCGATCAGGATCGCCGGCAGGTGTGCCGGCACCGCAGTCCGCAGTCGAGGCCACAGCAGCATGACCGACAGCGTCAGCGCCACAACAGCCACGCTCGGCCAGTGCACGCCCCCGGCATGGGCTGCCAGCACCAGCAGCTTGTCGATGAAGTGTTCGGGCATGTCCGCGACAGGCAGGCCGAACAGGTCTTTCAACTGCAAGGTGACGATTACCACGGCAATGCCACCCGTGAAACCCAGCACCACCGACTCCGGAATGTACTGGATCAGGCGTCCCAGCCGCAGAAAGGCCATGCCCACCAGAATCACACCCGACATGACTGTGGCCACCAGCAGGCCGCTCAGCCCCCAGGTCTGGGCGACCGGGTAAAGAATGACGACGAAGGCCGCGGTGGGCCCCGAGACGCTGTAGCGCGAGCCGCCGTTCAGTGCGATGAGAAAGCCGCCAATGATCGCCGTGTACAGTCCATACTGGGGCGCCACTCCACAGGCGATGGCCAGTGCCATGGCCAGTGGCATCGCGATGATGCCGACCGTGATCCCTGCCAGCACATCCTTGTTGAACCGGGCCAGAGGATAGGGTTCGCGCAGGACGCTCTCCCGCAGGGCATGGGCGAACTGCAAGGAGAACAAGGGCCGTCTGTGCATGGGGCGCGTCACTCACTGAAGCAGGTGCAGCGATTGTACGCCTGCATTGAGTGGGGCAGGGGATGACCACTATCAGTCTGAGTTTATACTTCGCATCGCTGCGCGCAGCCGAATTGTCCTGCTCAGGGCTCTGAAAGCAGCAGCAGTCCGGTTATTTCGTCGCGACTGCGGGACAGGAACACGAACACGTCGTCGAGGCCATCGTCATTGAGAGACGCTGCCTGCAAGTCCCCGTTGCGCATGGCCTGGTTCAGCGTCAGTGCATGCTCCGGCGTGCGGCCCTCCAGGCGGCGCAACTCGCTGTTCTGTTCGATTTCAAATTCGTCGATGAAGCGGCGGATGTCGATCTCGTATTCATTGCGACTGCGACTGTAATCCAGTGATGCCAGGAATTGGTCCTCCGGGACGACGGCCGGAGGTTCCATGGCCCCCATGAACACCTGTACCTGGTCTTCCAGCAGCAACAGCAGGTCCCGCGTCGATTCCACGCCGCTGATCTGCGCGATCTCCGTGGGCAGTATCGTCGCTTCTTCCAGCGCTCGCGCCTGCTCCCGGATGTCGATGGCCGAGCTGAGCAGACGCACCGCAGAGGGGAATTTCAGCGCCACCGTGAGTTGCCGCGACGGACGGCGCGCAAAGCTCTCGCCCTCGTTGGGGTAGACGAAGGCCTCCACATTGATGGAGCCGGCAATGGCCAGCCACAGGAACAGGTCACCGACGGATACCGACTCCACACGCCACAGCCACAGGTCGGGGCGACCGTCCTCGTTCTCGTCGTGCAGGAAGGTCGTCAGCACATTGCCGCCCGAGCGCAGCACCTGGCGCGGCTGGCTGAAGTCCATGCCCGTGGCGCTGCCGGCAAACAGCGAGACCTTGCCTCCTTCGCGCAGCACGAAGTCGTCGATGCCGTCGGCGTCGACATCCTGCAGCAACTCCTCGTGAGTCAGGGCCAGCATGCCGGTGAGATTCGAAAAATCCAGCTGATCGAAATCGAAATTGCCCAGGCGTTCCCGAATTTCAAGGCGGTCGACGGAATAGCTGGGCGTCTGCGGGAAATACGCGCCGGTTGCACTGGCGAGAAAGACGTCGAAACGCTCCTCGGTTTCCGAGATCAGGTCGGGGAGCGCATCACTGTTCACGTCACGCAGCGCCACCAGGGGAATCCGCAGAGACTGACCGACATCTCGCTCCAGACTCTGGCGCAGGAACAGGGTGGTATTGATCTGCATGTCTGACTGCACGCTCAGCGGTGTCTGGTAGCTGGCATCGGCGTTGCGGATATGCAGCTGCAGCGTGCCGGCGCCGGGAATGATCAGATCGTCCAGTCCATCGTTGTTGATGTCGCGGGAAAAGTGCAGGCGGTTGACGCCGGCACCGGCGTAGGCCGCAAGTCCGCCGAGTACTTCCTCCGGAGCGGCAAACTGGCGTTCCCGGATCGGCCACTGCAGCACGCGCGCACCATCCACCAGTGCCAGCAGCGAGAAGGCACGATTGCCCTGGGCGTCGGGATAATTCTCACTCAGTTCCCAGCCGATGCTTCGGCCTTCCAATGTCACGCTGGTGTCCGGTGCCGTGAAGTCGAACCCGCCACCGGCGGTCGCCGCGCGCTGGAAGTACAAGCTGATGCGCGTGGCGGCGACACTCAGCACGTCCGTCAGCCCGTCGCGGTCAGCGTCCACCAGCAGAAGTCGCTCTGTGTCGGCAGGCAGGGTAAACGGCAGGCTGCGGTAGCCAGGCAAGGTCTGCGCAGACTGCGCGCCGACCAGGCTCGGGGTGGCTGTTGCGCCCAGCAGGAACGCCAGGGCAAGAACGCGTGCAGGGGATGTTGTTCGACAAAGAGTCATGGCGTGGATACCAGCAGCGTCATGGCCGTCGAGTGATACAGCAGCAGGTCGGCAATGCCATCGCCATTCATGTCCTGCACATCGAAGCGCAGCACCGAACGGGTGGGCACATGTTGCCAGAAGGGGGTGTCGGCAAACTGCAGATTGTCGGATATGGCCCGGGCTGCAATGGCGCCGTCCGGCCCGAGCGCGAGGGCGTCCTTGCGGCCATCA
>CAMCRC010000056.1 GCA_945877175.1 Klebsiella pneumoniae
CCTGCCCGCGAACCTGCGAGGCCCGGCGGGGCGGCAGAGGGTTTGCCGACACGCTGCAAGTACATCCCTGTAAGCTCGGCGAGCGCCATCCATGGCGCTCGACGGTCGTCAAACCCTCTGCCACCCCGCCAGCCCTCAGATTCAGTGCCACTCCCCCGACACTGCAAACCCCCAGTCTTGTCGCCGCGATGAGGGTGGAGGTGACTCCGCCCCCACCCGCAAGCCAGCGTCCCGAATCCCGAAGAAGTCGTCCTGCCGGCGGCACATTGCTGACAAGGTGGGTGGACGGGCTGAGTCTGGCCGACCGTCGCCCGCCAGGGATGGCGGGCGCCGAGCCTACAGGGACGTACTTGTGGCGTGTCGGACAGACTCAGCCCGTCCACCCACCTCTGGCGAAAAGGCGTTCGCGGGCAAGCCCGCTCCTACACCGGGGCGCTGGCATGCATCCGTATGTTGATCATGCGCAACGTCGCCTTCACCGCCGCCATCACTTGATTCGAATCCACTCCCCGCGTCTTCAGTTCCCGCTCGCCATCACTCCAGGTGATGATGCACTCGGTCAGCGCACTGGTGTTGCCGCCACGGGGGATATGCACTTCGTAGTCGATCAGGTCAGGCATCTTGAACTTGCGTGTCTTGAGGATGCGGCCAATGGCATCCATGAACGCCGCGAAGCCGCCGTTGCCTGCCCCGGAGCCACTGAATTCCCTGCCCTCGATGCTCAGGCGGATGCTCGCGGTGCTCTCCACATCCAGACCACTGTTGATGGAGCAGTTGAGCAGACGGACGTAGTTGTACTCCCGGCTCTCCAGCACATCCGCAATGATGAAGGGCAGGTCGTCCACCGTGATGACCTGCTTGGAGTCGCCCAGTTCCACCACGCGCTTCAGCACCTTGCGCTGATCCTCGACGCTCAGGGTCAGGCCCAGCTCTTCCAGATTGTTGGCCAGGGACGCCTTGCCGCTCATCTTGCCCAGGGCATAGACGCGCTTGCGGGCGAAGCGCTCGGGGCGCAGAGCGGTGATGTAGAGGCCGCCTTTCTGGTCGCCGTCGGCATGAATGCCGGCCGTCTGGGTAAAGACATCGGCGCCGACGATGGGCGCATTCGCAGCCACCCACTTGCCCGAGAAATTCTCCACCATGCGGCTGAGCAGGCCGATGCGGGTCTCATCGATGGACAGCTGCAGGCCCATCTTGTCCTTGAGCACCACGGCCACTTCCGCCAGCGAGGCATTGCCGGCGCGCTCCCCCAGACAATTGATGGTGCAGTGAATGGTGTTGATGCCCGCACGCACCGCCGCCATGACATTGGCCGTCGCCAGCCCGTAGTCGTTGTGTGGATGGAAGTCGAAGGCAAGCTCGGGAAAGCGGGCGATCATGTCGGTCATGGCCGCGAACACTTCCTCGGGACTCATCACACCCAGCGTGTCGGGCAGCATGAAGTCCACGATGCCCAGCGCCCGCGTGCCTTCCAGCAGGCCGAACACATAGGCAGGGCTGTCCTTGTAGCCGTTGGACCAGTCCTCCAGATACATGTTCACGCGCAGGCCGCGCTCATGGGCATAGGCGACTGTGCGGCGGATGTCTTCGATGTGCTCGGGCAAGGTGCGGCCCAGCTGCTCACGGCAGTGCTTCTCGCTGCCCTTGGCCAGCAGGTTGATGACGCGACCGCCGGCGCTGACAACCCAGTCCACGCTCAGACGGTGATCCACGAAGCCCAGCACTTCCACCTTGTCCAGATAGCCTTCCTTCGCGGCCCAGGCGTTGATGTCCACCACGGCCTGACGCTCGCCGTCGGATACCCGTGCCGAGGCCACTTCGATGCGATCCACCTTCAGAGACTGCAGCAGCGCCCGCGCAATGTTCAGCTTTTCCTTGGCGGCGAAAGAGACACCCTGCGTCTGCTCACCGTCTCGCAGCGTGGTGTCCAGCAGGCGGACGTGGCGTACCTGGGAAGTCGGGGGCGTGTGGGTGCTCATAGTGCGTGGCTCATCCGCCGAAGTGGCTTGAAAAAAAGTGTGGCGTGAAAAAAACAGTGGTTTGAAAAGGGAGCCGATTCTAACAACTAAACTCTGCGCCAGAAACCGCGAATTGAGTGGCTTTGCGGCCGGTCACTTCCCAAGCTGCGCGGAAACGCCGACAATGCCCTCATGTCTTTCACCTCGGGGTCGATGTAAACAGCATGAAAACACTGCTTCCTCTATCCAGGACTCTGCCCATGACTGTACGCCACGCACTGTCCGTCGCCCTGCTGGCGCTCACCGGCCTGCCTGCCATCGCCGCTGCTCAGGACGTGGCATCGGAGCGCCTCTGGCTACCCGCCAGCGCCACCAATCTGCGCCCGTTCCTGGTCATGGCCGTCAACAAGGTGCAGGAAGACCCTGCCTGCGTGGAGGTGCTGTATGCACGTCTGAACGAATACAGGACCATCTACGAAGAACCCACCTTCACCATTCTCTGCCAGAAAGACCCGAAGACCACCTTCAACCGCGTCGTCAAGATCACGGAAGTGGACCCGGAGTATTTCGCCAAGCTGCAGGCCGGTGCCGATGCAGCGAGCCAGGCGCAGGGCCTGAACCCGGAAATCGAAGCCCTGCGGCGGCAGCTTCTGGCGCCCACAGGCGCCCAGGGCAGTGCGCCGTCTGACGTGCCGCCAGCCGATCCAGACGTGGCAACACCCGTTGCACCAGTTGTCGCCCCGGCCATTGCGCCTGCAGCAGCACCCGCCGCCGACCTCTGACCCGCCTCGCCGTTCATAACACAGGCGTAAGCGGGTATACTCGCTGCACTTTCAAGGCAGGAACTACCAGGGGTAGAACTATGACAATAAGGGTATGTGTTCCGAGGGAAATCCGCGCGGGCGAACAGCGCGTGGCATTGGTTCCTGATGTAGTGAAGAAATTGAGCGCCATGGGCGTGAGTGTCAGCCTCCAGAGCGGGGCCGGCGAGCTGGCAGGTCACGGCGACAGCGACTACGCCGCCGACATCCTCAGCGACGAAGCCGCCCTCTACAGCAGTGCCGACATCCTCCTCACCGTCAACCCGCTGCAGGATGCCCAGATCGAGAAGCTCAAGGATGGCTCCATCCTGATCGGCTACCTGAACCCCTGGTCTGACCTCGCCCGCTTCAAGCGTCTGCAGGAGAAGAACATCAGTGCCTTCTCCATGGAAATGATCCCGCGCATCTCCCGCGCGCAGGCCATGGATGCGCTGTCTTCCCAGGCCTCCATCGCCGGCTACAAGGCCGTGCTCATCGCCAGCACGATGCTTGGCAAGTTCTTCCCCATGCTGACCACGGCAGCGGGCACGGTGCGGCCCTCCAAGGTGCTGATCATCGGCGCCGGCGTGGCCGGCCTGCAGGCCATCGCCACAGCGCGCCGTCTGGGTGCCATCGTCGAAGGCTATGACGTGCGCGCCGCCGTGAAGGACCAGGTGGAATCCCTGGGCGCAAAATTCGTCGACATCGACATCAAGGCCGAAGGCACCGGCGGCTATGCCCGCGAACTGACGGCCGAAGAGAAGGCCATGCAGCAGGCAATCCTGGCCAAACACGTGGCGGCGGCAGATGTGCTGATCACCACGGCCGCCATCCCGGGACGCCCCTCGCCGAAGATCATCAGCCGCGAGATGGTGGAAGGCATGAAGGGCGGCTCGGTGATCGTGGACCTCGCAGCAGAAGGCGGCGGCAACTGTGAACTGACCCAGCCTGGTGAGACCATCCTGCACAACCGCGTGAAGATCTACGGCCCCATCAACGTGCCCAGTACGGTGAGCGGCCACGCCAGCGAACTGTATGCCAAGAACCTGCTCAACCTGCTGAGCCTGTTGATCAAGGACGGCAAGATACACATCGATCTGGACGACCAGATCCTCAAGGACAGTCTGATTACCCACGGCGGCGCCATCGTCAATGTGGGCATCAGAGACAAAGTGGAAGGGGGTGCAAAATGATTGAAGGTCTCGCAGCGCTTTACATATTCATGCTTGCCGGGTTCACCGGCTACGAAATCATCAGCAAGGTGCCGGTGATTCTGCACACTCCCCTGATGTCGGGCTCCAACTTCGTGCACGGCATCGTGCTGGTCGGCGCGATGATCGCGCTGGGCATCGCCGAGAACCCCACGCAGCAGGCCATCGGCTTTGTCGCCGTGCTGCTGGCCGCCGGCAACGCGGTGGGTGGCTATGTGGTGACGGAGCGCATGCTGGAGATGTTCAAGTCCAGCAACAAGAAAGACGCCGGGGAGAAGAAATAAATGAGCATCCTCATACAAGCCAGTTATTTCCTCGCGGCCGTGCTGTTCATTCTCGGCCTGAAACAGATGAGCTCGCCCGTCACCGCTCGGCGCGGCATTCAGTGGGCAGGCGCCGGCATGGTGCTGGCCACGCTGGTGACGTTCCTGGCTCCCGAGCTCAGTGACAACCCGCAGGCCCTGACCAACTATGCGCTGATCATCATCGCCATCGCCATCGGCGGCGGCTATGCCTGGGTCACCGGCAAGAAAGTCGCCATGACTGACATGCCGCAGATGATCGCCATGTACAACGGCATGGGCGGTGGCGCAGCGGCCACCATTGCGGCCGTGGAACTGCTCAAGGCACAGGGCGAAGTGGCCAGCGGTGCCCCCACCGGCGACCGGCTCAATGCGCTGGGCCTCGAGGCTCTCAATACACATCCGGAGACCATCGCCCAGGCAATGGGCACGGACGTCGCCATTCTGGCCATCATCGGCGCCATCATCGGTACCATCGCGTTCAGTGGCAGCATCATCGCCTGGGCCAAGCTCGACGGCCGCCTGAACAGCAACAAGCTGCTGCCTCAGCAGCAGCAGGTCAATCTGGTGCTGGCGGTGCTGCTGGTCATCGTGGCGGTCTCGGTCTTCAATACCGATTCGCTGATGCCGATCGTGGTGTTCTTCCTGCTGGCCCTGGTGCTGGGCGTGTTCATCACCGTGCCCGTGGGCGGCGCCGACATGCCGGTGATCATCTCCCTGTTCAATGCCCTGACGGGTCTGGCCGTGGGCTTTGAAGGCTATGTGCTGGGCAATGCCGCGATGATCATCGCCGGCACCGTGGTGGGCTCGGCGGGCAGTCTGCTGACTCACCTGATGGCCAAGGCCATGAACCGCTCCGTGGCCAACGTGTTCTTCAGCGGTTTTGGCACCACGACTGTCGCGACGGCAGATGCCGGCGAGGGTGGCGGTTCCATGAAGGAGATCCAGGCGCAGGACGTGGGCATCATGATGGCCTACGCCAGCCAGGTGGTGGTGATCCCCGGCTACGGCATGGCTGTCGCCCAGGCCCAGCACAAGGTGTGGGAGCTGACCCAGCTGCTGACCGAGAAAGGCGTGAAGGTGAAGTTCGCGATTCACCCGGTGGCAGGCCGCATGCCCGGCCACATGAACGTGCTGCTGGCAGAGGCCGGCGTGCCCTATGACCTGATCTACGACATGGAAGACATCAACGCCGACTTCGCCAATACCACGGTGACGCTGGTGATCGGCGCCAACGACGTGGTCAACCCGGCAGCCAAGAACGACCCGAACAGCCCGCTGTTCGGCATGCCGATTCTCAACGCCGAGCTGTCTGACAACGTCATCGTCATCAAGCGCGGGCGTGGTACGGGCTTCTCCGGCGTGGAGAACCCCCTGTTCCTGCTGGACAACACCCGCATGCTGTTTGGCGATGGGCAGAAAGCCGTTGCCGAACTCATTCAGGCCGTGAAGGAACTGTGAGCACGCCGCAATCCTCCTCAGACTCCGACACCGCGGCCGGCAGCCCTGCCAGCCCGGTGCCGGATGCCCAGCTCCCCTCCGCCGGCCTTTGGCGCCGGCTTGCAGCGCTGCTTTACGACGCGTTTCTGGTGTTTTCCATCTGGATGGTGATGGGCTTTGCCCTGCAATTCATCGTGGGACCGAATACCAGCCAGCTGGTAGATGGCCGCGTGCAGACCGACCCGGTGCTGGACGTCATTGTGTTCATGGCGGAAGTGGGCACGGCGGCGGGCTTCTACATCTGGTTCTGGATGCGCACGGGCCAGACGCTGGGCATGATTGCGTGGCGCATCAAGGCCATCAGCCGCAATGGCGGGCTGATGAGTCTGCAACAGGGAGTGCTGCGCTGGGTGCTGGCGTGGCCGGCGTTCTTCCTGTTTGGAATCGGTTATCTGTGGCGCTACATCGACCCGACTGGGGATGCGCTGCACGACATCTACTCGGGCACCCGGGTGGTGCTGCTGCCCAAGGGCTCGCGCCCGTTCTGACCGTAGGAGCGAGCCCTGCTCGCGAACCCTCTGTGTGTATCTTCCTGCTCTTTTGCTTACAGATTCTGCCCGGTACTGGCCAGTCCCCGGTCCGTTCTGCGGCTGACCCGCACTCATCCTGAGTGCCCTCATTTCGCCGGGAGCCTCGGTCTCCCGGCTCAATCGGTGCGGGTCTTTTATGCCGCTGAACGGACCGGGGACTGCCCAGTTTGCCTGCTGAAGTGCCAGCGAACGGGCCGAAAGGTTTCTACTGCGGGTTCGCGAGCAGGGCTCGCTCCTACCCTCAGAATGGATGTGGCCCTCTGGCGAGCGTGCTTTTGTCGCGGACGAAAGGCGGTGGCGGGAGGCGCTGTGGAAGCACAGCGCCTCCCGTGGAAACTCGCTTGACTGTGGGAGCGGGCTTGCCCGCGAACTTCCCGAAGAATCTGCCACACCCGCCGCGTGGCAGGAGTCAGGCGGCGGCGTTCCGGCGGCCCGTTCAGCGGCATAAGAGACCCGCACCGAGTGAGCCGGGAGACCGTGGCTCCCGGCGATGCGAGAGCACCGGGGACCGGTGCGGGTCAGCCGCAGAACGGGCCGCCGGAGCGCCGCCGCCGGGCAGAGTCCTCACAATGAGGGTGATGCAGATACCCAGAGAAGTTCGCGGGCTAGCCCGCTCCTAAACCCGCCGCAGCAGTATCACGCCGATCAGCGCACACAGCACCACTGGCAACAGCACCGCGATCAGCGGACTGAACCCATACAGCAGACTCGCCGGCCCCATGATGCGCTGCACAATCGTGAAGCCCATGCCCATCGCAATCGCCACGAACACCCGGAAGCCCATCGTCGCGCTGCGCAGCGGGCCGAACACAAACGAGATCGCCAGCAGCACCAGCGAGGCCGTGGCCAGCGGTTGCAGCAGCTTCTTCCAGAACGCCAGGTAGTAACTGCTGCTCTCCAGGCCCTCGCTCTCGAAATACTGCGCGAAGCGGTACAGGCCCGAGATCGACTGCCGCTCCGGATCTACCAGCAGCACACTCAGCAGTTCGGGAGACAGGTCCACGCGCCAGTCCTCGCTGGCACTCTGGGTCACCGACACTTCCGCATTGCCGAAGCGCGTCTCGCGTATTTCGGTCAGGCGCCAGAACTCGCCCGTGGAGTCTTCGATGTAGCGCCCGGCCACCGCAAAACTGCTGCGCTCCAGGCGACGCTGGTCGTTCAGCACATAGCGCGTGATGCCCTGCAGCTCGGTGCCGCCCGGCAGAATCACGTTGATGTGAATGTATTCATTGCCGATCTTGCGCCAGTCGCCGCCCGCCGAACTCAGGGCCTGATTGCCGCTCTCGATGATGGCCAGATCGCTCTGGGCGCGCTGCTCCAGACGCGGCGCGATGTATTCCCCCAGCACCAGACTCAGCAGCATCACCACCAGGGTGGGCTTCATCACCGCCCAGACAATGCGCCAGGTGCTCACGCCCGTGGCCTGAATAACCACCAGTTCGTTGTGCGAGGCCAGCACCCCCAGACCGATCAGGGCACCACCCAGGGCCGTGAAGGGCAGCATCTCGTAAATGGCGCGGGGCATGATCCGCAGGGTGAACCACAGGGCTTCGCCGGCGCTGTAATTGTCGGTGCTGCTGCCGATCTCGTCGGCCAGCGAGAAAATGAAATCCAGACTGCAGGTCAGCGCGAACACCACCAGCATGGCCAGCACCACGTGCTTGCGGACATAGGCGTCGATGCGGCTCATGTGTGCGCCTCCCGCCGGCCGAACAGCAGGTACAGCCCCAGCGCAATGAACACCGCATGCACCCACCACAGGCCCAGCGCCAGCGGAATGGTGCCCTCAGCCAGCATGCTCATGCCCAGCTGCAGCAGCACGTAATACACCGCGTACAGCAAGGTCGCGGGCACCAGCCGGCTGAAGCGGCCCTGGCGCGGGGCCACCCGGCTCAGGGGCACGGCGATCAAGGTCAGCACGGGGATCAGCAGAATGGTGGAGATGCGCCACTGCAGTTCGGCCTGATACTCCGGCAGGGGCGAATTCAACAGCTGTCGGGTGGGCAGGGACTTCTCACGCACCACCGTCTCGATGCGCGTTGGCTCCGGCAGCAGCAGCGCCTGTTCCTCGAATTGCGACACCAGATAATCCGCCTGCCCGGGCACACCGTCGTACAGATAGCCGCTTTCCAGCAACATGAAGCGCCGCCCGCTGGCCTCGTCGATCACCGGCCGGGCACTCTCGGCCACGATGATGCGCAGGCCCACGTCCCCTTCCCCGCTGTCGGGCCGGCGCCAAGCCACAAAGGTGTTGTTCAGCTGCCGGTCGTCGCCCACGGTGCTGATGCTCTCGGCATAGGTGGTGCGCAGGCCGTCGGCGAAGTCCTGGAACTGGCCGGCCACGATCAGGTCGAGCTCGGTCAGCTCGTCCTGACTCTCCATCAGCTGCTCGGTGTTGCGCAGGCCCCAGGGCGCCACCTGCAGACTCAGGGTACCCAGAATGATGGCCAGAAAGGACGTGCAAAGCAGCGTCATCAGCACCAGGCGCCTCTGGCTGATGCCGCAGGCGCTGAGCACCGTCATTTCGTTCTCGGCATACATGCGCCCGTAGGCCAGCAGAATGCCCAGGAACAGCGAGAAGGGCAGGATCACCAGCAGGAATTCGGGCAGACGGTACGCCATGAGCAAGAGCAGGATGTCGGAGGTGATCTCGCCTTCAACCGCCTGACCGAGGTATTGCAGGAAGCGGGTGATCATGGCGAGCACCAGCATGATCACCGTCACGGCGGCCATCACCTGGAAAATCTGCCGCGCGAGATATCGGAAAATGATCACGATGGGCTAGTCAAGGTCCTGCTCCGATTGTCCCAGCAGGTCGCGGAATGCTTTCGGGATCAGGGCAATCTTGTGCTTGTCGAAGTCGAAGAACACCACGCCGATGGTGGCATTGCACACCACTTTTTCGAGGGCGGTATTGGTAATGCGGAAACAGATGTTGAAGCCGTAGCGGTTGAAGCGGCCCACGCCCACGTCGATGGTCAGCCAGTCGTCGGCGAAGGACTCACTGCGGTAGTCCACCCCCATGTCGGTGACCACCATGCCCAGGCCGAAGATGTTGGACTCGTTGAAGCCCAGGTGGGCCAGGAACTGCAGCCGCGCCTCGTGCAGGATATGCACCATGGCCACGCTGTTCAGGTGTCGGGCGTAATTCAGATCGCTGATGCCCACACGGTGGCGCATCGAAAACAGGAACTCATCGGGCATGGCGATTTTGACGCGAGACATGAAGGCACTCCGCTACAAGGCGTTCAATTCTAATTCACGGCTGCAAGACAAGTACACCTCTTTAGCCGTGCCAGCCGCGGGCCGCGCTATTGCACGCCCCGGGGAAACTGCCTAGCATGGCCGCAAGTTTTCCAATCCGTTGCACGCGTCTGCCAAGGAACCCACATCCATGAAATATGCCCTGCTCACCACTGCTGTCACCTCCAAAGCCACCGACTGCCTCGTGCTGGGCGTCTGGACCCGTGGCCGCCTCAGTGCGCCTGCGGCCGCGTGCGACAAAGCCCTCGAAGGCGCACTGACCCGCGTGGTGGCCAGTGGCGATGTGACTGGCAAGATTGGCGATACCCTGCTGGTGCACCCCCTGAGTGGCGCGGCCAAACGCATCCTGCTCGTAGGCTGCGGCGATGAAGGCGCACTGGATGCCCGCAGCTACCGCAAGCTGGTGTCTGCCAGTATCAAGGCCGTGCTCAAGACCACCGCCAAGGACGCCGTGTTCACCCTGGCCGAACTGCCTCTGAAAGACCGCGACATTGCCTGGGCCACCACCCTGCTGGTGCAGGAGTGCGACAACAACACCTATCAGTACGACCAGACCAAGAGCAAGAAGAAGCCCGAATACACCCTGAAGACCGTGAGTGTCAGCGCCGCCAGCGCCGAGACCCGCAAGGCACAGACGGAAGGCCTGAAGCTGGGCGCGAGCATCGCCCTGGGCGTGAGCACCGCGAAGGAACTGGGCAATCTGCCCGGCAACATCTGCACCCCCACCTATCTGGCCGACACCGCCGTGAAGCTGGCCACCCAGTACAAGACCATCAGCACCAAGGTGCTGACCGAAGCGCAGATGAAGAAGCTGGGCATGGGCTCGCTACTCTCCGTCAGCGCCGGCTCGGTCGAAGAAGCAAAGCTGATTGTCATGGAATACAAGGGCGCCGCGAAGGCCGACAGCAAGCCCGTGGTGCTGGTGGGCAAGGGCATCACCTTTGACACCGGCGGCATCAGCCTGAAGCCGGGCCCGGGCATGGACGAGATGAAGTACGACATGGGCGGCGCCGCCAGCGTGATCGGTACCATGACCGCCATCGCCGAACTGGGCCTGAAGCTGAACGTGGTGGGCGTGATTGCCGCCGCCGAGAACATGCCTGGTGGCAAGGCCACCAAGCCGGGCGACATCGTGACCAGCATGTCTGGCCAGACCATCGAAATTCTGAACACTGACGCCGAAGGCCGCCTGGTGCTGTGCGACGCGCTGACCTATGTGGAGCGTTTCAAGCCCCGTACCGTCATCGACATCGCCACCCTGACCGGCGCCGCCGTAGCCACCTTCGGCGACCAGACCAGCGCCCTGCTCAGCAACAACCAGCCCCTGGCCGACGAACTGCTGCAGCTTGGCCAGCACACCCTGGACTTTGCGTGGCAGCTGCCGCTGTGGGACGAGTACCAGTCGCTGCTGGACAGCAACTTCGCGGATATCGCCAACATCGGCGGGCCGCGCGGCGGCACCATCACGGCGGCGTGTTTCCTGTCGCGTTTCACCAAGCAGTATCGCTGGGCGCACCTGGACATCGCGGGCACGGCGTGGGTGTCTGGCGCGCAGAAAGGCGCTACCGGTCGCCCGGTGCCCTTGCTGGTGGAATATCTGCGCACGCAGAAGGCGTAGCAATTTAGAGCAGAAGGCCCTGCCTGTAGGAGTGGGCCCTGCCTGTGGGAGCAGGCCTGCCTGTGGGAGCGGGCCTTGCCCGCGAACTTCTTTTTCAGTGGGTAGCTCAGTCAGAGCCTCCGGGGACGCGGGGCTGTTCAGGCCGTGCTTGACTGCGGAGGCTCGCGACTCATGGAATGACCTCATTGGAATGCAAAACCATGCTCGGCTGCAAAAATATAGCGATCACTCGATACTTTAAATTATTGTGCGGATCGTTCTGTTTTCACGTTCACATTGATCGCCATGAGGCTTACACTCGGCCAGTCTTTAAAACAAAAACAATTTTCAAAAAGGACCGGCTCATGAAAATGAACAAGAAAATGATTGCGTTGCTCGGTGCAGGCACCGCCATGCTGTTTGCGGGAGCGTTCCACGAACAACTTGAAGATCCCGCCATTGCCGCCAGCAACGAGCGCATGGCACCGCACTTCGAAGTCGACCCTTTCTGGCCGCAGCCATTGCCCAACAAGTGGATTCTTGGTGCCGTCATCGGCATCGCTGTCGATGAAAGAGATCACATCTACATCGTTCACCGTGACCAGGACAGCAACTTTGCGTCTCAGGAAATTGCACTCGATTCCGGTCGCGCGGACTGCTGTACTGCCGCGCCTCCGCTGCTTGAGTTTGACCCTGCCGGCAATCTGGTCAATGCCTGGGGTGGTCCGGGCGAAGGGTTTACCTGGCCGGAATCCAACCACGGGCTCGAGATCGACCCCAGCGGCAACATCTGGATCGGCGGTAACGGCGGTGCAGACTCCCATGTGCTGGTGTTCACTCGCGGAGGAGAATTTGTACGCGAAATCGGCGTTCCCGGCATGGACGTAGACAGCAACAGTACGACTCACTTCAACAAGGTCGCAGAGATTGCCATCGACCCGATCGCCAACGAAGCCTACATCGCAGACGGTTATGGCAACAAGCGAGTAGCGGTAGTCGATGTCTCCACCGGCGCTTTCAAGCGCTACTGGGGTGCCTATGGCAACAGGCCTTCGGATGATCGCGTGACCTACACACCCAACGAGCCCCTGCCCCAGCAGTTTGTCGGGCCTGTTCATTGTGCCCAGCCTTCCAATGACGGCCTGATCTATGTCTGTGACCGTGGTGCTGATCGAATTCAGGTGTTCCGTCCTGATGGCACCTTTGTGAAAGAAGCGCAGGTTGCCCCCATGACCCTGGCCTCCGGCTCCACGTGGGATATTGCGTTTTCCAAGGATCCGGAACAGCAGTTCATCTATGTCGCTGACGGCTCAAACATGAAGGTGCACATTCTGGAGCGCGAATCTCTCGAGGTTCTGGCCGTGCTGGGCGATGGTGGAAGACAGCCAGGGCTTTTCTATGGCACACACAGCATCGCCACTGATTCACAGGGCAATTTCTTCACCACGGAAACCTATGAAGGCAAGCGTGTGCAGAAATTTGTCTTCCGTGGCTTGCGACCTGTAACAGAGATCAGCGCCGGTGCCCCCTGGCCGGAGGGTGAGCGCAACAACTGAAGATTGTTGTTTCGCCAGCCAACAAGGCCACCTGAGGGTGGCCTTGTTCGTTACAAGCGTGCAAAATCATGCCCGTGAGGGCGATCCCGGTCGCCTGAGCCGCCAACTCGAAGCAGATCTGATATGGAGTCAGTCATGAAAAACAAGCTATTTGCAGCCGCAGTATTGTCCCTGATCCTCTCCCCAGCCCTGGCCGCCGACGCCATCAGCGTCAACTATGTGTTTGAAGGCGACCATCAGGTTGATTTCAGCAGCATGGCGCGCGGGCCACTGCGTGTTGGAGAATTTACAGATGGAAGAGCTGTGGACAATCCCATGCTGATTGCCGGCGATATCGTCGCTGACAAGGCGCTTGCAGACATTGTCAGAGACGCCCTGGTACAAGGGTTTCTCAAAGGCAATGCCGGCCTGGTGGAGTCGGAAGAGAAGCTGATCCTTGAGGGTTCCATCGTCTCCAGCGAAACCGCTGTGTCAGGCGACACCCTGCAGATCACCATTCGTACCAGTGTGCAGTTGCGCAACGCTGGTCGCACAATCTGGGAGACTGTCCTGTTCGGAAGAGGCTCTGCACCGGTCGCTGAAGGGGCAAACGCTGCACTGACAGACGCACTGGACCGCACTATTCGGAGCCTGGTGCTGGACGATTACTTCCTGATGGAAGTGCTGTAGAAAACGTGGGAGCGGGGCCTGTGTGGGAGCGGGCCCTGTGTGGGAGCGGGCCCTGCCCGCGAACTTCTTTTTCACTGCCTGGCTCACCCATCACCCCCGGCGAGGCGGGCTCCGCTCTGCGGCTGACCCGCACCCATCCTGGGTTCCCTCATTTCGCCAGGAGCCACGGTCTCCTGGCTCACTCGGTGCGGGTCTCTTATGCCGCTTCGCGGACCCGCCTCCCCGGGGGCGCTGGGTGCGCTTGACCTTTTGTGCCACATTCGCGGGCAGGGCCTTTATGCCCACGGGTACGCTCCCACAAGAATGGGCCCACTCCCACACTGCCCTGTGGGAGCGGGCTTGCCCGCGAACCCGCTCCGCCCCCTCCCCGCTGACCGCACTCGCCTCACTTGCCAATGTTCGCGAGCAGGGCTCGCTCCCACACAAGGGCCAGTGCCACCCTGTGGCAGCCGACTTGCCCGACGCGGGCACAGTGCCAGGCCCCGACCCGGCGTCCCCCTGTGCAGCGGCATAAAAGACCCGCACCGAGCGAGCCGGGAGACCGTGGCTCCCGGCGATGCGAGGACACCGGGGCGGGGCCGGGGTCAGGGGTACACCTGTTCGCGAGCAGGGCTCGCTCCCACACAAGGCTCGCTCCCACAAAAAGCCCAAGTGAAGCCAGCCCAAGTCCTGGGTTATACTCGCCCCTCCTCAATTTTCACCCGACACCTATTCGCAGGCAGACATGGACAAGACTTACCAGCCCCATCAGATCGAGAGTCACTGGTACAAGCAGTGGGAAGAGAAAGGCTATTTCACTCCGTCAGGCGACGGCGAGGCCTACTCCATCGTGATTCCTCCGCCGAACGTGACCGGCCGACTGCACATGGGGCACGGCTTCCAGAACGCCATCATGGACGCCCTCATCCGCTACCAGCGCATGCTCGGCCGCAAGGCCCTGTGGCAGGTGGGCACCGACCACGCGGGCATCGCCACGCAGATGGTCGTCGAGCGCCAGCTGGCCCGGCAGAACCTCACGCGCCACGACCTGGGCCGCGAAGACTTCGTGAAGAAGGTGTGGGAGTGGAAGGAAGAGTCCGGCAACATCATCACCCAGCAGATTCGCCGCCTGGGCTCGTCGCTGGACTGGACCCGCGAGCGCTTCACCATGGACGCCGGCTTCTCCGCCGCCGTGGAGCGCGTGTTCGTCGAGCTGTATGACCAGGGCCTGATCTACCGCGGCAACCGCCTGGTGAACTGGGACCCGAAACTGCACACCGCCGTGTCTGATCTGGAAGTGCTGTCGGAAGAAGAAGACGGCTTTATGTGGCACTTCCGCTACCCGCTGGCCGACGGCGCCACCACCCGCCGGGGCGATGCCTACATCACCATCGCCACCACGCGCCCCGAGACACTGTTGGGCGACACCGCCGTGGCGGTGAACCCCAATGACGAGCGCTATCAGGACCTGATCGGGCAGTTTGTCGAGCTGCCTCTGTGCGGCCGCCGCATTCCCATCATTGCCGACGACTACGTGGACGCCGCCTTCGGCACCGGCTGCGTGAAGATCACCCCGGCCCACGACTTCAACGACTACGAAGTGGGCAAGCGCCACAGCCTGGAGATGATCAACGTCCTCACCGCCGACGCCGCCATCAACGAGAACGCGCCCGAAGCCTATCGCGGCCTGGACCGTTTCGAGACCCGCAAGCGCGTGGTGGCCGACATCGAGGCGCTGGGCCTGCTGGAGAAGATCGACCCGCACAAGCTCAAGGTGCCACGCGGCGACCGCTCCGGCGCCATCATCGAGCCCTGGCTGACCAACCAATGGTACGTGGCCGTGAAGTCTCTGGCCGAGCCTGCCATCAAGGCCGTGGAAGACGGCGACATCCAGTTCGTGCCCAAGAACTGGGAGAACACCTATTTCGCGTGGATGCGCGACCTGCAGGACTGGTGCATCAGCCGCCAGCTGTGGTGGGGCCACCGCATCCCGGCCTGGTATGACGAGGCCGGCGGCATCTACGTGGGCTACAGCGAAGACGACGTGCGCAGCAAATACAGCCTGCCCGCCAACATGACTCTGCGGCAGGACGAAGACGTGCTCGACACCTGGTTCTCCTCTGCGTTGTGGACCTTCGGCACGCTGGGCTGGCCCAACGACCCCGAGACCCTGAAGACCTTCCACCCCACCGATGTGCTGGTGACGGGCTTCGACATCATCTTCTTCTGGGTGGCCCGCATGATCATGATGACGCTGAAGTTCACCGGCGAAATCCCGTTCAAGACGGTGTACATCACAGGCCTGGTGCGCGACGAGAACGGGCAGAAGATGTCCAAGTCCAAGGGCAACATCCTCGACCCCATCGACCTGATCGACGGCATCGGCCTGGAAGACCTGGTGACCAAGCGCACCAGCGACCTGATGCAGCCGCAGCTGGAACAGAAGATCGCCAAGTTCACCCGCGCCGCTTTCCCCGACGGCATTCCCGCCTACGGCACCGACGCCCTGCGCTTCACGTTCTACTCGCTGGCCTCCACCGGCCGCGACATCAAGTTCGACCTGAACCGCATGGAAGGCTTCCGCAACTTCTGCAACAAGATCTGGAATGCCTCGCGCTACGTGCTGATGAACACCGAAGAGAAAGGCATCGTGTTCCACCAGGCCAAGCAGGACGCCCTGCGCGAGCAGAACTACTTCAGCCTGGCCGACCGCTGGATACTTTCGCGCTTCCAGCGCACCGTGCAGCAAGTGCACGAGCACATGGCCGCGTACCGCTTCGACCTGCTTTCCCAGGCCATCTACGACTTCTTCTGGAACGAGTATTGCGACTGGTACGTGGAGCTTTCCAAGCCCGTGCTCTGGGACGAAGAGAACCACCCCGACCACGCCCAGACCACGCGCCTGACTCTGCTGTCAGTGCTCGAAGCCTCGCTGCGGCTGAGTCATCCGCTGATGCCCTTCATCACCGAAGAAATATGGCAGCGCGTGGCCCCGCTGCTGGACATGAAGCAGGAAGGCGACGAGCAGAGCCTGATGAACCAGGCCTACCCGCAGGCCGACGCGGCCCTGATCGACCCGCAGGCCGAAGCCGACATCGACTGGGTGAAGGGCATCATCATCGGCATCCGCAACATCCGCGGCGAGATGGACATTGCCCCCGGCAAGGCCATTCCCGTGCTGCTGCGCAATGGCAGTGAGGAAGACCTGCGACGCCTGAATGAAAACCGCCTGTTCCTGATGAAGCTGGCCAAGCTGGCCGACATCACCATGCTCGACGCCCACGCAGAACCGCCCATGGCCGCCACACAGCTGTATGGCGACATCGAGATTCTGGTGCCCCTGGCCGGCCTGATCGACAAGGACGCGGAAGCCTCGCGTCTGGAAAAGGAAATCGCCAAGCTGGAGAAGAATCTGGCGGGCATCGCCGCGAAGCTGAGCAACGCGAAGTTTGTCGACAACGCGCCCAAGGAAATTGTTGATGTGGAGCGCGAGAGGCAGCGGAGTAATGAGGCGGCGATTTATGCGTTGCAGGAGAAGTTGGGGAGGATACGGGCGATGCCTTAGTGGGCGTTGCTACATCAAGAAGTGAATGAGAGGGGCGCTTAGGCGCCCCTTTTCTTTTGGGGGGTTGGGTGGGCGATACTGGAACGGTTTTGTAAGAATATTCGCACGGCTTGGCGAAGCCCGATTGCACGACTGGGCAAGTGGCAAATTAAGAAAATCAAAAGGTTAACGAGAATACACTGTATGGCAAGCCCCCGATATTCTAGACACTCGATAGCGTTACACTAACGCAATCAAGAGGTGTCTGAATATGTCCGCAAAACGCTATCCCGAAGATTTCAAGATTGAAGCAGTAAAGCAAGTCACTGATCGAGGTTACAAAGTCGCCGAGG
>CAMCRC010000057.1 GCA_945877175.1 Klebsiella pneumoniae
CATTCGCTACCAGCCAGGGGCGCTGGGGCACGAAGGGTCAGCAGGTGCCGATTCGTTTGCCGACGGATTGCTGGACTGTCCGCAGTACACGCGGCCACAGGATTATCGCGGTCAGTCGGTGCCAGAGGTGCTGACTGGTGGCAACCACGAAGAGATTCGCAGATGGCGTCTGCAGCAGAGTCTTGGCGCTACGTGGTTGAAGCGGCCGGATCTGCTTGAAAAATTGACGCTCGATAAAGAGCAGAAAAGTTTGCTGGAACAATTTATTGATGATTACGAGGCGCTGCGCTGAAGCGCAGTCCTTGAACCCGGGAGTAAGGCAATGAGCAAGAACAAGATCATTCAGATGGTTGAACAGGCACAAATGAGCAAGGAAATCCCGGATTTCAGTCCAGGTGACACCGTTGTTGTGCAGGTAAAGATCAAGGAAGGCGACCGTGAGCGTCTGCAGGCTTTTGAAGGCGTCGTCATCGGTATCCGCAACCGTGCACTGAACTCTGCGTTCACTGTGCGAAAGATTTCCCATGGTGTGGGCGTTGAGCGTACTTTCCAGACGTACAGCCCGATGCTTGACAGCATCACGCTGAAGCGTCGCGGCGATGTTCGCCAGGCCAAGCTGTACTATCTGCGTGACCTGTCTGGCAAAGCAGCTCGAATTACTGAGAAGCTGGACAAGAAACCAAGCTGATTCGTGGCTGCCACGGGCGGCATTGTCAGTCTGCACGAACTAAGGGAGGCCGCATGCGTGTCTCCCTTTTTCATTGGCCCGGCAAAAGCCGACTGTGTTACCTTTGCCACTTCAAATCTCCCGTTCGAGGACTTGACCCCGTGATCACTACACTTCGATCTATGCTTGCTGTTGCCGGGCTTGCAGCAGGATTCTCCTCTCTTGCTGGTGCGCAGGATGCGGGGACGCCCGCATGGGCCGACGAGCTGAAAGCAAAGTTGACTGCCTCCCTGACTGCAGCCACGGGTGCACAATTGCAGATTGTGGCCATATCCGAAACTCCTTTTGAAGGCTTGATCGAAGTGGAACTGGATTCCGGGGAGAAGCTTTTTTCCGACCGCAAGGGCGAGCATCTGGTGACAGGTGATCTCTTCCAGGCCACTGAAACAGGGCTTGTGAATCTGTCGGCACAGGCACGCCAGATACAGATCGTCGACTGGGTTGCAGCAGTTCCTGAAGATGAAATGGTCATATTCACTCCCGAAGAAACCAAGGCGTCCATTACAGTTTTCACCGACGTGGATTGTGCCTATTGCCGCAAACTTCACGGTGACCTGGATGCCATACTGGAGTTGGGAATACAGGTGCGCTATGTCGCCTACCCCCGTGGCGGCGAAGCTTCAACGGCCTATCCCAAGATGATTTCGGTCTGGTGTTCCGAAGACCGCAAGCGGACTCTGACGCAGGCCAAGAATGGTCAGAACATACCGTCTCGTGAGTGTGACAATCCCGTATTGCGCCACTACAACCTGGGCAACCGCATCGGTATTTCCGGGACGCCCGCACTGGTGCTGCAGGATGGAACAGTCATCCCCGGCTATCTCGAGCCTGCGCAGCTGGCAGGAGCCGTTTTCGGACAGTAGCCCGGCAGAAACCCATACCCCATGCAGTCAAATGCAGTCGCGCAGCGCGTTCTGTTGCGGCTGCTTGCATGCAGTTTTTTTGAGTACAATGAGCGCCATTTTCACTCCAGGCAACGAGGTTCGGTCTTGAAACAGGAAGCACAGGGAACAGCTAAACAACACTTCAATGTCGGTATTTGCGGGTTGGGCACAGTCGGTGGCGGCACCTTGACCCTGTTGCAGTCCAAGCAAGCCGAGCTCAGCCGTCGACTGGGCAGAACGCTAAGAGTCACCCACGTGGCTTCTCGGCGTCGCAATCCTGCTTACGACTACAGTGGCGTCCAGTTCAGTGAGGATGTGTTCGCCGTGGCCGAGGATCCTGCCGTGGACATCCTGGTGGAAGCGCTGGGCGGCACCGAGCCCGCCCTCTCCCTGATCATGCGTGCCATCGAGAATGGCAAGCATGTTGTTACCGCCAACAAGGCCCTCATCGCAGTAAACGGCAATGCCATCTTCGCCGCTGCGCGCCGCAAGGGAGTCACAGTTGCCTACGAAAGCGCGGTGGCAGGCGGTATTCCTATCATCAAGGCGCTTCGCGAAGGGTTGGCCGCAAACTCCATTCAATGGCTGGCCGGCATCATCAATGGCACCGGCAATTTCATCATGACTGAAATGGCCCAGAAAGGACGCAGTTTCGAAGAGGTACTCAAGGAAGCGCAGGCGCTTGGCTATGCCGAAGCTGACCCTGCTTTCGACGTGGAAGGCATCGACGCTGCTCACAAGCTCACGATCCTGGCGTCCAATGCGTTCGGGATAAATTTGAATTTCGACAAGGTGTACACCGAAGGTATCAGCAAGGTCACCATCGCCGACGTCAGCTACGCCGATGAGCTTGGCTATCGCATCAAACATCTTGGCATCGCGCGCATGACAGCTGAAGGCATCGAGATGCGTGTGCACCCAACCCTGATCTCTGCGCAGCGGCTCATCGCCAACGTGAATGGGGTGATGAATGCCGTTGTGGTGAAAGGGGATTCCGCAGGCTCCACGCTTTACTATGGTCCGGGTGCCGGTGCCAAGGCGACAGCGTCTTCTGTAGTAGCCGACTTGATGGACATTGTCCGCAGCTATGGCGATGACTTTTGCGTGCGACCAGGCAGTGTGCCGGCGCTCTCGTTTTCCAGTTTGCGGGACGATGTGCCGATGCTCAGCATTGAGGAAATTGAGTGCGAGTATTACTTGAGAATTTCGGTACAGGACAAGATTGGCGTCATGGCACATATTTCCCAGGTGCTCATGCAACACAGCATCAATATTGAAGCGCTGATCCAGAAGGAGCCAGATGCCGCACAAGCTGGAGAGGTGATCGTTCCGGTGGTGCTTCTGACTGGCAAAGTGCGCGAGCGCAACATGAACAAGGCGATCGCGGCCATTGAGGCGCTGCCGCAGGTAGTGGACAAGATCACGCGAATCCGCGTGGAGCTCTTCGACGGCGAAAGCAATTGAGACCAGTCAACCGACTCAGGCAGATACCATGAAATACATCAGCACACGTGGCCAATCTCCCGCACAGACCTTTGAGCAGGTGTTGCTCACCGGCCTTGCGCCGGATGGTGGCCTGTACGTACCCGAGCACCTGCCACAGTTTACTACTGAAGAAATTGCGTCGTGGGCCGGGCTCGACTATCCCTCGCTTGCCCAGCAGATCATCACGCCATTTGTTGACGGTGCCATCGCCCCTGCCACGCTTCGCGCTCTGATTGACAAGAGTTATCAGTCGTTTGCGCACAAAGCGGTTGCGCCGCTGCGCATGCTTGGGCCCAACGAGTGGGTGCTGGAGCTGTACTGTGGACCTACGCTGGCATTCAAGGATTTCGCGCTGCAATTGCTGGGCAATCTCCTGGATCACGTGCTGACCCGCAACAATCAGAGGGTGGTGATTCTTGGCGCCACGTCGGGCGACACCGGTTCTGCGGCACTGGAAGGTTGTCGCCACTGCGAGAACGTGGATATTTTCATTCTGCACCCGCATCAGCGCGTGTCCGAAGTGCAGCGCCGGCAAATGACGACCGTGCCCGGCAAGAACGTCCACAACATCGCCGTCCGTGGCAATTTCGATGACTGCCAGCGCATTGTAAAGTCAGCCTTTGGTGACCAGTCATTCCTGCCTGAAGGGCGGCAGCTGGTCGCGGTGAACTCGATCAACTGGGCGCGCATCATGGCTCAGATTGTCTATTACTTTTATGCGGCGCTGCAGCTTGGCGGGCCACATCGCCCCGTGTCGTTCTCTGTGCCCACCGGCAACTTTGGCGACATTTACGCGGGCTATCTGGCCCGAAAAATGGGATTGCCCATAAAGCAGCTCATCATTGCCACCAACAGCAATGACATTCTGCACCGCTTCATGAGCCACAACGATTACTCGCAGTCCACGCTGGAGCACACACTCTCACCAAGCATGGACATCATGGTATCCAGCAATTTCGAGCGTTATCTGTTTGATCTTTTCGGACGTGACGGGCATGCCCTGGCCCGGTTCATGACAGCCTCCGCAACGGGTCGCCATGGGGTCGATCCGGCAATGTGGGAACAGGCGCGCGCGACGTTCTCAAGTGCCAGAGTCAGCGATGAGGAAACCTGTGACGTAATCCGCCAGGTCCACGAAGCGTCGCAATTCCTGGTGGACCCCCACACGGCCATTGGTATCAAGGCGGCGCGAGACTGCAATGCAGACGTCACCGTGCCGATGATCACTCTGGCGACTGCGCATCCGGTCAAATTCGGCGATGCCGTAGAGCGTGCCGGACTCGAGTCCCCTCAGCTGCCTCCCCACTTGCGCGATCTGTTCGCGCGTGAGGAGCGCTATGCAGTTCTGGACAACTCGCTGGCCGCTGTAACCGGCTATGTCCAAACACATCTGTGATTCCGCTCATCCGTCGCAGAGAGACGAACAGTGTGACGCAGGCAGCACTTGCCGTGCCGCCTCTTCTGCAGCGGATTCTGACAGCCCGGCAGGTGCTGACTGACGCGGATCGGATTCTGGATTTTCAGCACCTTCATCCTCCACAACTGCTGAAGGGCATTGACGCAGCTGTGTCGCTTCTCATGGCGCAACTGCCCGCACAGCGACGCGTTCTGATCGTGTCCGACTTCGATGCTGATGGCGCCACCAGCTGTGTGCTGGCAATCCGTGCGCTGCGCGCCATGGGATTCCAGAATGTCGACTACATCGTGCCGAATCGTTTCGAGTACGGTTATGGTCTGACACCCGAGATCGTGCAGCTCGCTCGTGGCAAGGTACCTGACATCCTCATTACGGTGGACAATGGCATTTCCAGCATTGAGGGCGTGCAGGTTGCCCGCGCACTGGGCATGCAGGTCATCATCACCGATCACCACCTGCCGGGGCTGGAATTGCCGCCGGCTGACGCCATCGTCAACCCCAACCAGCCCGGTTGCGGCTTTCCCAGCAAGGCACTGGCGGGTGTTGGTGTGGTGTTCTATGTCATGGCCGCGCTGCGCAGTGCTTTGCGGGATGCAGGCTGGTTTGCCAAAGCCGGGATAGTTGAACCGAATCTTGCCGGGCTGCTTGACCTGGTAGCACTGGGTACCGTGGCGGATGTTGTGACGCTGGATCGCAACAATCGCATTCTCGTCAACGAAGGCTTGAAGCGCATTCGCGCGGGTCGGGCCTGTGCGGGAATACTTGCCCTTCTGGAAATCGGCAAGCGCACGTTGCCTGCTCTGCAGGCCAGCGATCTGGGATTTGCGGCGGGACCCAGGCTCAATGCAGCGGGGCGGCTTGATGACATGGCACTGGGGATTGAGTGCCTGCTTGCAGATGACCCTGTTGTCGCCATGGCCATGGCGCGCAGGCTGGACGAAATGAACCAGCAGCGCAAAGGGATCGAGGAAGACATGCGCGATCAGGCCGTCAGTGATCTGGATGCATTGGACATTGGCGGCGCCACTGCTCCAGCCGGCGTCTGCATTTACAATCCCGCATGGCATCAAGGAGTCATTGGCATTCTCGCAGCGCGCATCAAAGAGCGCCTCCACCGCCCCGTGATCGCGTTTGCCGATGCAGGCGTTGATGGGGAAGGAGAGCCGCAGTTGAAAGGCTCTGCGCGCTCTATCGCCGGGCTGCACATTCGAGATGTGCTCGATACGGTGGCGACCCGCAATCCTGGACTGATCAGCCGCTTTGGAGGGCATGCCATGGCGGCTGGCCTTAGTTTGCGCACCCGGGACTATCCGCAGTTCTGCGCCGCCTTCGCCGCTGAAGTCACGGCACTTCTGACAGAGGATGATCTGCAGGCTCGCATTCTTACCGATGGTGAGGTGCGAGCAGAAGAGTTGACACTCAGCACAGCACAGTTGTTGCGCGAGCTCGGACCCTGGGGGCAGGGCTTTCCCGAGCCAAGCTTCGACGGAGAGTTCGAAATCCTTCAGCAGCGCATGCTGGGGGCGAAACATCTCAAGCTTGTCCTTTGCCCGCCGGGGTGCAGGCAGCAGGCGCTTGATGCGATTGCATTCAATGTCGATCCGGCACTCTGGGCGACCTGTAACGTTGCACGAATAAGCGCGGTCTATCGTCTGGATGTGAACGAATATCGCGGCCAGCGCAGTCTGCAACTGGTTCTGGAGCATCTTGCGCCAAGTTCTTATTTGGCAGAGCGTTGATGCAGGTCACGTGTACGCGGTGTGCGGTTTGAGCCAATCCGGAAGCAGTGTTACCTTTAGTCACAAGAAAGACGAACTTTGCCGTCGAGGCGGCATTAGAATTCAGCCATAGAGCTGAGAACTGGATTGGGAGAGTCGCAATGCGCAAGCAATTCAACACAGTACTGGCGGCAGTTGTCTTCCTGCTCATGCCGTCGTGGTTGCTGGCCCAGCCATTTCAGGGCGAAGAAATCGAAGTCGAGCTGATCGCCGAAAGTGTCAATGTCGTGCCCGGCGAAACCCTTTGGCTGGCTCTTCGCCTGACACCCACAGAGCACTGGCATACCTACTCCCTCTGGCAGGGCGACAGTGGGGAGGCAACCCGCCTGACGAATTGGCAACTCCCGGAAGGGGCCGTTGCCGGCGACATTCAGTTCCCTACGCCAACATGGCTGCCTTTCCCCGGGTCGGATCTGGTGACATTCTCCTACGAGAACGAAGTGTTTCTGCCCGTCCCCGTCCAGGTTCCCGCCACACTGACGGCTACCCGATTCGATGTTTCCGTCTTCGCGGAGTGGCAGGTCTGCGACGAAATCTGCATTCTGGGAGAAGCGACGCTCAGTCTGACGCTTCCGGTGCAGGGCGAGGCTCTCGAGGCGGACACCCGCTGGGAGCAGGCCTTTGCCTCGACACGCGCCAATCTGCCTTTGACTCCTGACCAGCACGCCGTGCAAGCCCTGTTTGCGGAAGCTGGCGAGCGCGTCAGCTTTTCTTTCCAGGACGCCAGCAACGTGTTCGATGGTGCGACCGATGTCTGGTTCTTTCCCGAGAGCAAACGCATCCTGAAGCCTGGACCGCTTCGGGATGTCACATTGAGCGATTCGCTGGTGCAGATCACCCATGCCAAGGCACGCCGATTCCTGGTGGAGGATGGGCATGTACCAGGTCTGTTGTCAGTCGCTGGTCCTGATGGGCAGATGAAGGGCTATCTTGTCAGTGCCGTTCCTGCAAATGCCGAGAATCTGTCTTCGATTACTGCATTGGCGGCCAGTGCCAGCAACACTTCCGGGAGCTCCGATACTGGTGGTCCCGGCTTGTTGACAGTGATGGTATTTGCACTGGCAGGCGGCCTGATCCTCAACCTGATGCCTTGCGTGTTCCCGGTGCTGTCTTTGAAGGTCTTGAGCTTTGCATCCAACAGCGGTGCTTCTCACAGTCATCAGCGGTTCCATGGGCTGGCGTATACCGCGGGTATCATTGTCACATTCATGGCTCTGGCTTCGATACTGCTGGCGCTCAGGGCGGGAGGCGAAGCAGTGGGATGGGCATTCCAGTTGCAGTCGCCGTGGTTCGTTGCGTTGCTGATCTACCTGTTCTTTGTCATGGGTCTGAGTCTGTCCGGGGTTTATGAGTTCGGCAGCGGATTCATGGGAGCCGGCGGATCCCTCGCAAGCGCATCAGGGTACAAGGGCTCGTTCTTTACGGGTGTCCTCGCTACAGTCGTTGCCAGTCCGTGCACAGCCCCGTTCATGGGGGCCGCGCTGGGGTTCGCGTTGTCGCAATCATGGCTGGTGGCCATGGTGGTGTTCTTCTGTCTCGGGTTGGGCATGGCGTTGCCTTTCCTGCTGCTGTCATTCAGTCCAGCCCTTCTCAGGTTCATGCCGCGCCCTGGCGCCTGGATGAATACGTTCAAGGAATTCATGGCCTTCCCGATGTATGCCACGGTGCTGTGGCTGTTATGGGTGCTTGGCAACCAGACGGGTGTGAACGGCATGGCCACCGTGGTGGGCTCTTGTCTGCTGCTGGCCTTCGGATTGTGGTTGCTGCAGAAGCGCGCCGTGGTCGGGCCTTTCTGGCGCACTGCCAATGCACTGGTCGCTGCCGTGCTGGTCATGACAGTAGCCTACGTATTGCAGTCTCCGCTGCTCGAAACCCGCCAGCTGACAGCCGCAGCAGGCGCAGACTCTGAAGAGGGCTTTGCCGAAGAGCGCTACGAACCGTTCTCTGCGGCGCGCCTGAGTGAGTTGCAGGCGGCGGGCCAGCCGGTATTCATCAACATGACGGCGGCGTGGTGCATTACCTGTCTCGCCAATGAACAGACGACCCTGAGTTCAGAGCGTGTCATGCAGGCCATGCAAGACCGCAATATCACCTACCTCAAGGGGGACTGGACGAATCAGGACCCGGAGATCAGCCGGGTACTTGACGAGTTCAACCGCCCCAGCGTGCCGCTCTACCTGTTTTATCCCGGGGCCGGGCAGCAAGCTGTAATTCTTCCGCAGATATTGACGCCATCCATCATGATCGAGGTTTTCGGCCAGATCTGAGCACCGGGCATTGAGCCAATCTGCCGAGGCTGTGCGTACTGTCATACTCAGGTCCGGAAAGAAAGTCATCGGGCCCACATGACTCGTCTGCAGCCGGGAACAAGGCGTGCCGTGATTGCGCAAGATTGACCTGCAAAGCCGCGCCGCTGAGGGTATAATTCTGCGCCTTTTCGAGAGAAACCACTGATTGGAACAGCCGATGAAAATTGCCGATATTCGCCAGAAGTTTCTGAACTACTTCAATTCCCAAGGACACCAGATCGTGGCCAGCAGCTCGCTGGTCCCCTCCAATGATCCTACCTTGTTGTTCACCAATGCCGGTATGGTGCAATTCAAGGATCTGTTTCTCGGCAATGAAGTGCGCGCCTACAATCGGGCGACGACTTCCCAGCGCTGTGTGCGCGCGGGCGGCAAGCATAATGATCTGGAGAACGTGGGGTACACTGCGCGCCACCACACCTTCTTCGAGATGCTTGGCAATTTCAGTTTTGGTGACTATTTCAAGCATGACGCCATTCGCTTTGCATGGGAATTCCTCACCAAGGAGCTGGGCCTGCCTGCAGACAAACTTTGGGTAACTGTCTTCCACGAAGATGATGAAGCGGCAGCAATCTGGCTCGACGACATCGGCGTGCCGGCTGATCGACTTTCGCGACTTGGTGAGAAGGACAATTTCTGGGCCATGGGCGACACCGGGCCCTGTGGTCCCTGTACAGAAATATTTTTTGATCACGGCCCGGAAGTGGCGGGTGGTCCACCCGGCAGTCCGGATGATGATGGCGACCGCTACATTGAAATCTGGAACCTGGTGTTCATGCAGTTTGACCGCCAGCCAGACGGAACGCTCGTGCGCCTTCCCAAGCCTTCTGTGGATACCGGCATGGGCCTGGAACGGCTGGCTGCAGTATTGCAGCACGTCCACAGCAACTATGAGATCGATCTGTTCCAGGGGCTCCTTGCAGCGGCAGCGCAGGTCACCGGTACCCCTGACAGCAACAACACGTCACTGCGCGTGATCGCGGACCACATTCGTTCATGCTCATTTCTCGTAGTGGATGGCGTCCTGCCCTCCAACGAAGGTCGAGGCTATGTGCTCCGACGCATCATTCGGCGCGCTGTGCGTCACGGCTACCAGTTGGGCGTCAAAGAGATTTTCTTCTACAAGCTGGTGCAGGCACTGGTCGAGCAGATGGGCGAAGCCTATCCCGAACTCAAGTTGCGTCAGGCGACTGTCGAGAAGATTTTGCGGGAAGAAGAGCAGCAGTTTGCGCGAACACTGGAAAATGGCATGGCGATTCTCAAGAGCGCCATCGCTGAACTTCAGGGCAGCGTCGTGCCCGGCGAAACAGTGTTCCGTCTGTACGACACCTTTGGCTTTCCAGTGGACCTGACGGCCGATGTGGCCCGCGAACACAATTTGACGCTGGACATGGAAGGCTTCGACCGCGCAATGGCTGTCCAGAAGCAACAGGCCCGGGCAGCCAGCCAGTTCAATGCGGTTGAGAAGCTGGTCATCAATCTGGAGAAAGGCACGGATTTCATCGGTTATGAGTCGCTGGAAGGCGAGTCCCGGGTGTTGGCCATTTACAGCAACGGGCAACAGGTCCGTGAAATCAGCAGTGACGGTGAAGCCCTGCTCATTCTGAACGTCAGTCCTTTCTATGCCGAGTCCGGCGGTCAGGTCGGTGACAAGGGCGTCATTTCCTGCAAGGCTGGCGCTGCGAACGAGGCTGTGTTCGAGATCATTGATACTCAGAAGCAGGGAGAGCATTTCATTCACAGAGGCTTTCTGCGTTCGGGCAGCCTGAGTGAAGGCGATCAGGTGGAGGCCAGAGTTGCGAGTGAGAACCGGGCGGCTATCGCCCTGAACCATTCGGCGACCCACCTTTTGCACGCGGCACTTCGCCATGTGCTGGGCGAACACGTCACCCAGAAAGGATCACTGGTGTCTGCGGACCGTCTGCGTTTCGACTTCTCCCATCAGTCCGCGGTTACTCCCCGTGAACTTTCCCAGATCGAAGCGCTTGTGAATGCCGAGATTCTGAAGAACTCCGCTGTTTCCAAACAGGTCATGGGCATTGACGAGGCCATGAACAAGGGAGCCATGGCGCTGTTTGGCGAAAAATACGGTGACAGTGTGCGTGTCGTCAGTATGGGAGAATTCTCGACAGAACTGTGCGGTGGGACTCACGTGAATCGCACGGGGGACATCGGCCTGTTCAAGTTTGTCGGAGAGTCAGGCATTGCCGCAGGTGTGCGCCGCATCGAAGCTGTTACTGGCAAGGGTGCGCTGGCGCTGGTCGAGCGCCAGGAGCTCCTGCTCAAGCAGTTGTGCGATGTTGCGAAGTCGAATACAGACAATCTGGTAGAAAAAGTCCAGCAGATGCTTCTCAGCAACAGAGCTCTGGAGCGCGAACTGGAACAAGTGAAGGTCAAGCTCGCAAGTGCGGCTGGCAGCGACGTCGGCAGCGAAGCCTTTACGGTCAGTGGCGTGCAGGTTCTGGCCAAAGCCGTGGATGGTCTGAATGCCAAAACTCTGCGCGATACGGTTGACCAGTTGAAGAACAAGCTTGGCACCTCCATAGTGGTAATGGCGAGCATTGAAGATGGCAAAGTCAGTATCGTTGCCGGCGTCAGCAAGGATGTCTGTGAGCGCGTGAAAGCCGGTGATCTGGTCAACATGATTGCGTCTCATGTAGGCGGCAAAGGCGGGGGCAGACCGGATATGGCGATGGCAGGTGGTCCTGATGCGAGTGGCTTGCCAGCGGGTCTTTCGGCAGTGCGTGCATGGGTGGAAGCGCGCCTGCAATGACCTGAAAATGGCGTTGCGGCAACAAGATGTACATGTTGCCGCGCGCCGAAATAGCGATTGCAATACAAACTGCAATTTTGTTTAATCTGCACCCATTTTAATACTGCGTACCGAAAATGGCACTTTACGTTCAAAAATTTGGTGGTACTTCCGTAGGTTCCACTGAGCGAATCGAGTCTGTTGCAGACAAGATCATCGCATACAGAAATCAGGGTCATGACATCGTGGTGGTCGTATCTGCGATGAGTGGCGAAACCAATCGCCTGCTCGCATTGGCGCATGCCATTGATTCGCAGCCGTCTCCCCGGGAGACGGATGTGCTGCTGTCCACAGGTGAGCAAGTGACGATTGCTCTGCTGAGCATTGCGCTGCAGAAGCGCGGCTGCAAGGCCCGTTCATTCACCGGTGGTCAGGTGCGCATTCTTACCGATGAGTCCCACACTCGGGCTCGAATTCGCGAGATTGACGACAAGAAAATACGTGAGGAGCTGGCACAGGGCAGCGTGGTTGTTGTGGCCGGATTCCAGGGTATTGACGAAGAAGGCAATATCACGACGCTGGGTCGCGGGGGTTCCGATACCTCTGCAGTGGCCCTCGCTGCAGCTTTGAAAGCAGACGAATGTCAGATATATACCGATGTGAAGGGCGTATACACTACCGATCCTCGAGTAGTAGAGGATGCCCGGCTGCTGCGCAGCATCACGTTTGAAGAAATGCTGGAGCTGGCAAGCCTGGGTGCGAAGGTGTTGCAGATCAGGTCCGTGGAGTTTGCGGGCAAGTACAAGGTCCCCTTGCGAGTACTTTCCAGTTTTGAAGACGATCCGGGCACCTTAATCAGTTTGGAGGAAGAGAACGAAATGGAAGCTCCCATTATCTCGGGTATCGCATTCACCAGAGACGAGGCGAAAATAGTTGTCTCCGGAGTGCCAGATGTCCCCGGAATCGCATACCGGGTCATTGGACCTGTGAGTGATGCCGGCATTGAAGTGGATGTGATTGTGCAGAATGTCTCTGCGGACGGCACCACGGATATCACATTTACAGTCAAACGCGCAGATTGCGAACAAACCAGGCAAATCGTTGGTCGTATCGCCAGCGACGTGAACGCACGAGATGTGGCATTTGACACCAAGATCGCAAAGATCTCGCTCGTCGGCGTCGGGATGCGTTCCCATGCCGGCATCGCGAGCAAGATGTTCAAGGCGCTTTCAGACGAGTCAATCAACATCCAGATCATCACAACGTCAGAGATCAAGATTTCCGTGGTCATTGATGAGAAATATCTGGAATTGGCGGTTCGATCACTGCACAGTGCCTTTGGATTGGCGGAAGAAGGCAAGGCCTGAGCGGCTCTGCCCTTTCCACCGCTTGTGAATCTGCTGTTGGACTGCGTTGACGCGACAATATCCGCAAGGAAATCGAAGGCAGGAAAGGAGAAAGAGCATGTTGATTTTGACTCGCCGTATCGGTGAGACACTGATGGTCGGTGATGATGTAACGGTGACTGTCCTGGGTGTAAAGGGCAATCAGGTTCGAATTGGTGTAAACGCGCCCAAGGATGTTGCGGTACATCGCGAAGAAATCTATCAGCGAATTCAGAAAGAACGTGATACGGGCAACGGTGAATCCGAGGCCTGAGCGGGGGCAAATTAAACCTTCGCGCCTCTGCCATTTCTGACGTTCTATGCTATTATCATGCGCGTTTTTGGAGAGATGGCCGAGTGGCTGAAGGCGCACCCCTGCTAAGGGTGTATAGGTTAATACCCTATCGAGGGTTCGAATCCCTCTCTCTCCGCCACTATTGAACGATCGCTTGTCCAACCTGCAATAAAACCCCCTTCTCGCGTGTTGGCTTCACAATCCTGCAGCACGAGAGCGGGATTGCGAGCCACAAACTCGTTTGCTTGTTTCCGCTTCATCCCCTGTGACACCATACCCGCAACAACACTCACAAAGGGACGCCATCCATGCGCTTGTCATTCATGCCCAGTCTTCTGGTCACCGTAGCATTGGCAATGCCCTTTGCCACTGCGGTGAATGCGCAGGAGGCCGATACAGCCATCAGACCCTACACGATTCAGGTCCCCGATGCTGATATTGAAGATCTCAAGGCGCGGCTCGCTCTGACCCGCATTCCGGACCAGATCCCCGACACCGGGTGGGACTATGGTACCGACATGGCCTATCTGCGCGAGCTCATCGACTACTGGCGCAATGACTTCGACTGGCGAGAACAGGAAAGTGCGCTGAACGAGTTCGACCAGTTTGTTACTCAGATCGATGGGGTCGACGTCCACTTCATTCACCAGCGTTCCACGCATGAAGACGCCATGCCCCTGTTGCTGACCCATGGCTGGCCAGGGTCGATTGCAGAGTTCCGCAAGATCATTGGCCCTCTGACACAACCAGAATTGTATGGTGGCGACCCCGCGGATGCCTTTCATGTGGTAGCACCCTCACTGCCTGGCTTTGGATTCTCCGGCAAGCCTGAGGAGCGCGGTTACAACCCTGAACGCATGGCCCACACTCTGGCTGCACTGATGCAGCGCCTGGGCTATGCGCGCTATGGCGCGCAAGGCGGCGACTGGGGGGCCATCATCAATCGAATCCATGCGTACCGATACGCTGACCGACTCATTGGCCTGCATTCCAATTTCGTGCTCGCCAACCCACCGGCTGATCAGGCGCTTGCCGATGCAGTTCCCGAGGCTGAAATGGCTGCTCGCGAGCAACGTCAGGCTTTTATGCTGAATGAAGTGGGCTATCAGCAGATACAAGGCACCAAACCGCAATCCATTGGTGTTGCGCTCAATGACTCTCCAGCGGGTCTGGCGGCATGGATTGTCGAGAAGTTCCATGGCTGGAGCGACATCGACAGGCGCCTGCCAGCGGGTTACGGGCTGGAAGAAAAGTTCACCAAGGACGAGATCCTCACCAATATCAGTTTGTACTGGTTCACGTCTTCCATCACGTCTTCTGCGCGCATCTACTACGAGAATCGCAATGTTGCCATGCAGGAGCCTTTGGGTTTCGTGACTGTGCCAACGGCAGGCGCCATATTTCCATCCGAAATATACCTCACACCAAGGATATGGGCGGAAGCCAGTTACAATATCGTTCGCTGGACAGCGATGCCCCAGGGCGGCCACTTCGCTGCAATGGAGGAACCCGAGCTGCTGTTGGAAGATGTGCGTGCCTTCTTCCGCACGCTGCGTTGACGCAACAACCCAGGGGATTCCCGTATGGCATTCTTCCTGAGTTGTTCGAATCGCATCGAGTCCTTGCAACAGCAACTGACTGACCTGTTGCGCGTGGAGCCGCTGGCTGACCCATTTCAAAAGGAACTTATCCTGGTGCCCAGCGCAGCGATCAAGCGCTGGCTCAATCTGCAGATAGCAACACAGCACGGAATTGCGGCCAATATCGATTATCCATTGCCAGCCTCATGGATCTGGCAGCTTGCAGCCAGTGCGCATGGCTTGGAGAAAGAGGCCAGCCTGCCCCAGGATCCCCTGTCGCGCGAGCAGGCTGCCTGGCAGATTTTCGGGGTCCTGCCCCGGCTGCTGCCCATGCCTGAGTTCGCTGCACTGCAGCATTACCTCAGGGACGATGCCTCGGCTGTGAAGCGTTGGCAGCTTGCGCAGCGTATCGCCGATCTTTTCGATCGCTATCAGTATTATCGTCCCGACTGGATTCGTGCTTGGAGCCAGCCTTCCGCAGCCAGGCCGATGCCTGGCGTTCAGATTCCATCCTGGCAGCCTCTTCTGTGGCGTGCGCTGATTGCGGATTGTGCTGATCAGCACCGCGTGGCGTTGCTGGACAGGCTCCTCAAGGTTTTGGAATCCGGTGACAACAAGGCCATCGCTGCCCTGCAGCTGCCTGGCCGACTATGCTGTTTCGCCCTGTCCAGTCTGCCAGCGTTGTTCGTGCAGGTGTTTCGTGCGCTTGCGGCCCATGTCGACCTGCATTTCTTTCAGCATAGTCCGACGGATCAGTACTGGGCTGATTTACAGAGCAAGAGGTCTCAGGCACAGCGGCGCCTCGACAATCCGGCGCTGCATGATGACGGCGAGATTGGCAACGAGCTGCTTGCATCGTGGGGGCGTCAGGGTCAGGCCTTCCAGGACCAGCTGCTCAATCACGATCTGCTCGATGCAGTGCAGTGGGAAGACTATCCGCAGCCCGGCGCCGACTCTCTGCTGCATCGGCTGCAGAATGACATGCTGGGCCTCAGCAAGGCTGTGCAGTCTGTGCCCATCGATGACTCCATTCGCGTCAATGTCTGCCACAGCGCGCTGCGCGAATGCCAGGTGCTGCACGATCATCTGCTGCAGGTCATGGAAAAGGACAGAACACTGTCGCCCGAAGATATTCTGGTGATCGTCCCCGAGATAAGTCGATATGCGCCCAGCATTGAGGCTGTGTTCCGGCGTGACGTGCAACACACGCGACCCTTCATCCCGTGGAATCTCTCGGACATAACGGTGGTCGACGAACACCCCCTGGTGCGAGTTTTTTTTGCACTTCTGGCGCTGCCTGCGTCGAGATTCACTTTCTCCGAAGTGATGTCCATTCTTGAGGTGCCACGTGTTGCTGAAACCTGGGGTATGGACATTGTTCAGCTTGACGAACTTTATGCCCTGCTGCAGGCCGCACAGGCGCGCTGGGGACTGAGTGCAGAACACAAGACGGCGCTGCACTTGCCTGCGACCGCTCAAAACACCTGGGCCCATGCGCTGGATCGTCTGCTTGCGGCTTATGCGCTTGGTGATGAAGAGATGTGGGAGGGCATTGCTCCACAGACTGGAGCGACTGGTACGCGCGCACTGGCATTGGGCCGGTTCATGGAGCTTCTGAGTGTACTGGAATACTGGCGGGAGGAATTGCAGCGACCCCGCTCAGTACGGGAGTGGCAGAGCCGGTTGAATCGAATGCTCGATCAGCTGTTCGGACCAGGCATGGAGGAAGAGGACCGCGTGCAGCAGATCCGCGACGTGCTGGCAGATCTGCAGTTGCTGGCGGGCGAACAGATTCTGACCAACGAATTGTTGACTCTGTGGCTGACTGACTGCCTTGGCGCTCGCA